>JADMKR010000203.1:4089-6219 GCA_015478765.1 Flavobacterium sp. | reverse complement strand
GCAGAAAAATGGAAAAAATCCTTCGGGTATGAGATGCAGGATATAGAAGTAATCATTTTACAAATTTTCCTCCGTCAACGGATCGAAACTAAATTGCCTCATTCCTAATCCTAATTTATATCCCTCATTTCCAAATTTTCAAATTTCCTAATTTTCAAATTCAGATTCCCGCCTCATTACCTCATAACTCACACCTTTTTTAGCAACTTCTTGTGATGACTCCCATAAAGATTTTGTAATTTTACGACTTTGCAACTTCCTTTGAAAATGAATGAATCTTTTGAAAGCAATCCGTTGATTGACCGCCTGCCACAACATTTAAAGCAATTTATAAAGCCGCAGGAGTACAGTCATTACACTCCTATCAATCAGGCTGTATGGCGCTACGTGATGCGAAAAAATGTAGACTATCTATCTACTGTCGCTCACAGGTCTTACCTCGACGGATTAAAGAAAACGGGACTTGAGGTTGACAATATTCCGAACATGTACGGTATGAATCGGATCCTCAAGGAAATAGGATGGGCGGCTGTTGCAGTCGACGGTTTTATCCCGCCAAATGCTTTTATGGAATTTCAGGCATACAACGTATTGGTTATCGCTTCCGATATACGCCAACTCGAACACATCGAATATACACCGGCGCCAGACATTATCCATGAAGGCGCCGGCCATGCGCCAATTATCGCAAATCCGGAGTACGCTGAATATCTGCGCCGCTTTGGTGAAATTGGCTGCAAAGCCATCTCTTCCCACAAAGATTACGAGATGTATGAAGCAATCCGACTGCTGTCGATTTTAAAAGAAGCTGAGGGAACGCCGCAGCAGGAAATTGACGCTGCCGAAAAAGCCGTTGAAGACCTTCAGAACAATATGGGCGAAATGTCGGAGATGGCCCGGATTCGAAACCTGCATTGGTGGACGGTTGAGTACGGCCTCATCGGCACAATCGAAAATCCTAAAATTTACGGCGCCGGATTATTGTCTTCCATTGGCGAAAGCACGTGGTGCATGACCGACAATGTTGCCAAGATTCCGTATGATATCTCCGCGGCCGAGCAAAGTTTCGACATTACAAAACCGCAACCTCAGCTCTATGTTACGCCCGATTTTGCCCATTTGAGCTCGGTGCTTGAAGAATTTGCAAATACTATGGCATTGCGTACCGGCGGACTCACAGGCGTTGAGAAACTCATACAATCGAATGCGTTGGGGACGATTGAGTTAAGTACCGGATTGCAGATTTCGGGAGTTTTTACAAACGTGATCGAAAACGAAGGTAAACCAATTTACATACAAACCACGGGTCAAACCGCGTTGTCATACCGGGAAAAAGAGCTTGTTGGACACAGCGTTGCGAGCCATCCGGAGGGATTTGGCAGCCCGATCGGCAAACTAAAAGGCATCAACCTCGCGATTGAAGATATGAGTCCGCGCGACTTACGTGCCTACGATATCTACGAAACCGAAACGGTTACCCTTGAATTTGAGGGCGACATTACCGTGAAGGGAGAAATCGTCACCGGATCGCGCAACTTACAAGGTGAAATAATACTGATTACTTTCCGAAATTGTACTGTGACTCATGCTGATAAAGTCCTTTTCAAACCCGAATGGGGAAATTACGACATGGCAGTAGGCAAGAAGATAGTGTCGGCATTTTCAGGACCCGCCGATGCCCGAAGTTTTGATTTGATAACACACGTGCCATCCAGTACGACCATAAAGCCCCGGATTTCGGAACAGCGAAGTGAGCTTGAGCAACTATATATGCAGGTGCGACTGATCAGGGAAAAGAAGCTTGAAACGCCTTTGTCCAATATTTTTCACACTTTAGTTTCGAATCATCCGAACGACTGGCTTTTATCAGTTGAAATTGCCGAAATCTCCAAAGATGGTGGCAATCCGCGACTGATGGAAGAAGTATTGGTTCATCTGGAAAAGCTGAAGGTGAAGCGTCCGGAAGTGGCCCATCTGATCAATAACGGATTGGAACTAATTTTTGAACCCTCCGACGTAAACTAAAGCTGGTTTTCAAAATCCTGCTCGTTATTTATCGACTGACCGTTGTATTGCAGTGTCCAACCTAAAGAATTTGTCAGTATCAAAATCTTGGACAATTCGCTCACC
>JADMKR010000203.1:992-4079 GCA_015478765.1 Flavobacterium sp. | reverse complement strand
CAGCGAAGATCCGGCAATCTTTTTTTCGAGATTGGCTTTTACAGTACGGTTGATTTTATTGTAATCCTCGCCCGTAAACGGGTTCAATTTCCCGTGTTCCACATCGTAAAATTTAATATCTGGCGTAATCCTGATCTCCTCGTCGGGGATACTTACAATAGTAATGGTTTTACTTTGTTCATCGATATCGTATTTCACCTGACGCAAATCGTAGGCAACAGTCACATCGGCATTAACGATAATTAGCGCTTTCTTTTCGAACGTCAGCATGTCGAGCAAATACGCCTGACGGTCGCGGTAGGTGATCACTTCGGCAAAATGGCCTTCGGTGACGATCAGCTTGCCCACGTTGTTGATTTGTTGCTGTATAAGGTTGGTGTTGTATTCAATCGATGAAGTGTCGTCCTGTTTGTAAATAAAATATCGGACTAAGAAAAAGATACTGATGGCGACAATTGCAAAAACAAGGATTCTGCGCATTTTTTATTTTAAATGTACGCATTAAGTTGGAAAGCACCCGTTATTAAAACGCTAAATGAGGTTGTTGTTTTTGGCTTTCTGAACTGCTTCGAGTTTGTTATGAACCTGAAGTTTGGTATAAATATTTTCAATATGTTTCCGAACTGTTGCAGGCGACAGGAAAAGGTTATCGGCGATCAAATTGTAGTTCAGGCCTTTGCTCAATTGCTCTAGAACTTCTATTTCACGGGGAGTCAGCGCGATTTCATCAGACGGAGTCTTATTTTCAAACGAAATAGGATTTCGCAGAAGCTTAAGTGTCTTCAGCGCAATCGACGGATTCATAGCCGCGCCGCCATTTAGGGTTTCCAGAATGCCTTGATGAAGATCTTTGGGGTTTACTTCTTTTAACAGATAGCCGTCGGCTCCCGCTTTGATCGAATTAAAGATATTTTCATCGTTATCGAACACCGTCAGCATGATGATTTTTATTTGCGGATATTTTGTTTTGACGATCGATGTGGCTTCGATTCCATTCAACTCCGGCATTTCAATATCCATTAATATCAGGTCGATGTGACGTTGTAGTTCCAGTTTCTCCACCAGATCGCGGCCATTAATCGCGGTAAGGCGAATATCGATATCGTCGAAAAAAGACAGTTTTTCCCGTACCGCTTTCATCAGGAACGGATTATCATCGGCAATAGCGATTCTAATTGACATACAATCGAATTTAGATTAAAATAGAAGTAGATAAAGTACATTCATCAGCAACACTAATATAACTGCCGATATCAATATCGCAATTTTCAATTTGTGCATGATACTTTTTATAGCAAATAACCACAATTTTCGCGGCCTGCGCCATACGACATTTGCCCTAAATATCTGATTTGCAAGACAAAAATACGGAAACTTGCGTCCCTGAGCCGGCAGCCGACTCAAGTGAGAATTTACCATCAATATCGCTAATGCGCTTTTCCATATTTGCTATACCGTTGCCGGGAATAATTTGTTTGCTATCGAAGCCTCGTCCGTTATCCTGAATTTCGATTGCAATGCCTCCCTCAGAATTCCGGATTTTTACCTGGATAAGTGATGCTCCCGAATATTTAATTGCATTGTTGACTGCTTCCTGTACCGTTCGGTAAATATTCATACCGACGATAGAAGTCAACTTCACGTGTTGCAAGTTGGCATCCACTTCGAATTTATAATCCAGGTGATCAGTGGCATACTGGGCCTTGTCGATAAAATTTGCGATGCGCGACAATAGATTTTCAAAAGTAATTTCGTTGCTGTTCATCGCCCAAATGGTATCGCGCAGTTCCAGTATCGTATCCTGGGTAAAATTACTAATGCCCTCCAGTTTCATGTTGAGTTTAGGATTATCCAAATCGAACGCATACTTTATATTGTCAATTGAGGAAATAATAAATGTAAGCTGTGAGCCGATGTTGTCGTGAAGATCACGTGATATCCGCAGCCGCTGTTCCTGAAGTTTATTCTGCGTTTCTACACGGTCGATGGCTGTTTTTAGCTCATGTTCCTGCGCAAGTTGACGGTTCCTGAGTCTTTGCTGCCTGTAAATCAAAAATCCGGTTAATGCGATAAAAACCGACAGTATTGAAAGTACTATAAGCACATTGGTCTTATATCGGCTCTCAATTTCCCGCTGCAATAGCAAACTTTTTTGTTGCGCCAACTGCTTTTCCTTTTCGCTGGTCTCAAACCGCACGTCGAGTTCCGCGATTTTAGCATTGGTTTCAACATTGACCAAACTGTCTTTGAATTGCGCAAATAATTTATAATTGGTTAATGCCGCCTTTTCATCTCCCAACATTTGATGACATTCGGATATTCGTTTGTAATTGTCCTGCACCAGGTAAATATATCCATGTAACAAGGCGGCCTGAACACTTTTTTCGTAAAATGACAATGCCTTTGAATAGTCTTCCATAGCAAAATACATATCGCCAAAATATGTCAGATTCTCGGCCACGCCAATAGCATCTCCGCGCTTTGTCCTGATATCGAAGGCTTTTTCAAATAACTCACGGGCAGCGTCATATTTCTTTTGCATCACATATATACCAGCAATATTATTGTAGCTGTACGGAATACCGAGACTGTCCTTTCTGATCAGTTTTATGGCAAGTCCTTTTTGATAGAAATGAAGTGCGCTGTCCAATTCATGCTCCATCTCTTTCAACACGCCATAATTATTGTAGATGCTCATCAGCGCGAGGGTATCGGAAAACTTTTCAGCCAGCCGTTTTCCTTTTTGCATGTAATAAAGAGCATTCGGCATATTGCGACGCTTCATGGTATATCCAAGAATACCATATTCATATGCGAGTTCGTGCGTGGCGCCCAACCGATCAAATAAGGCTATCGCTTTAAGGGCATAATCGACATTTAGATTGTATTTTCCCTGATAATAAAATATCAATGAAAGATTGCTGTAGCTTTTTGCTTCTCCTAATGTATAACCTAGCTTTTTTGCATCGGCCGCATTTTGTTTGAAGATGTCGTCAAGCACCGAAGCGCGCTTTATTTTCTCCTCGTAAGGCATCATATTAATGGAATCGATGATGCGTTTTTGTTGCGCGTTCGCGAACGCACAAA
>JADMKR010000203.1:0-982 GCA_015478765.1 Flavobacterium sp. | reverse complement strand
ATCGGCAATTTAACACAAAAGTCATCGTTTTGTCACCAATTCGAAAAAAATTCAGTAAAAAGCGCCAAACTAATCCAAGAACAATGTGGGTTGATGTTATCCCGAAAAATTAAGGGCTGCCGAAATAAATCGTGCAGCCCCTATCAGCTAATTACCACATTTAGCCAACAATTTTATAATTCTGCGCGGAAACTTCCTTCCGTAATTTCGACAGAATTTGTAGAATTATCTACGTTTTCGAATGCAGTTGCTGAAAAAGTACCTACTACTTCAGTGTCGGTTTCTTCCGTAATAGTTACCACCCCATCACCACGAACCGACGTGTAGCTTGTAAACTGACCAATTGTCGCACCGGCTTTCATATAATTGATATATCCATTCATTATATTGTTGTTCCCCGAATTATACGTTCCCGGACCTGTATAATTTGGAACCTGGATCGAAATCGCATTGCCCGAATTATCACTGCTTTGGATATTCAAAATTCCATTTGTAATAATAGCACTTGGCGCAAATAAGTTAGAATTGCTGTAATCTTGGCCATCTACTTTCGCATTGACGTGGTATCCCGACGTGCTTCCGCCACCGCCGCCGTCATCGTTATTACACGATCCAAGGACAACCAACGATGCAACCAAAACATAACTGCCTAATTTTTGTAAGATTTTCATAAGATAGAATTTAAGTTATTAATAACCCAAAAGTATCTTAAGCGGGTACCTGCGGCAATACGACGTTTGCCTTATATTGATCGGGAAGCTCTTTGTTGGCAGATTAAAATACGATATGCGGCGTATCCGCCTGTATCTCACGAATCAATTCATGGATTTTCTCCAAATGGGGATTATGGTCATTTGTGCCAACGTTCATCGTGCGATGCGCAAGCGCTTTCCTTACCGATGCTACTTTATCCATGGTAAGCAGTGTTTTTGGCGAAATATACGAATCGGCGAATTTCTGCCAGATATAGTCGATGGCCAGC
>JADMKR010000202.1 GCA_015478765.1 Flavobacterium sp. | reverse complement strand
ATGGGCAACAAACTTTATGTAACAAAATTAGCTTCAGACGATTATAAACTTTTGTATCCAGACAACACTGTAGTTGCTCAGGTGAGAATCTCACGTGCGGCTATGAAAGCAGCTCAGGAAGCAGCCAAACTTGCAAAAGCAGCTCCGGCAAAAGGAAAGAAAAAATAATTTCAATCCGACTTATAAATGAGCATCAATCGAAAGGTTGGTGCTTTTTTTTTAGTTTAAAGTTGAAAAGTTTAAAGTTTAAAGTTTTGGTGGTGGTTCTGGGAATTTGGAGTTGAATTAAGATGCTACTTTTGGGATTTAGCTATACTCCGTTCGCTTTTCAGGCTGGAGTTGGCTTTGGAATTTGGAATTTGGAATTTAAGCCGGATTTCCGATTAACCTGAACGCCAACGTTAAACTTTCAAACTTTAAACTTTCAAACTTCTCCAGGAGCTATTTCCCGCTATCCGTTGCACCCGAGCAAAGCGAACGGACCGAAGGTAATCTTTTGCGGTTAGTATCCTGAAAATAGCGACGTAACTTAAAAAACCGCAAAAGGATTTTCACTTCACCCGAGCGCCAGCGAACTGGCGAAGGAATCGGGGGTAGGGATATGAGTTCAGATTGCAGATTTCAGATTTTAGATTTTAGATTGTGACTGCAGGTGATTAGAATTATTGTAGAGTTGGAATTATAAGTTGAATTACTAATAAACATCCAATCTGAACTCTGAAATCTAAAATCTGAAATTTCTCTACCTTTGCCAAATGAACTGGCTCACCAACTTATTTACCTCTAAACAGGAACCACTTAGCGAACCACCAATCGAACCCATGAAGAAATTTTTAATCGTCGGACTCGGGAATATCGGCGCTGAATATGTCAACACCCGCCACAATATCGGGTTTAAGATACTCGATCATTTTGCGCGTAAGGAAGGCGTGTCCTTTGAAACCGCCAAACTCGGCCAGGTAGCCGAATATAAATTTAAAGGCCGTACCTTTATATTGCTGAAGCCCAATACGTATATGAATTTAAGTGGAAAGGCGGTACAATACTGGCTTACCAAAGAAAAGATCGCCCCCGAAAACTTGCTGGTCATCACCGATGATCTGAACCTGTCGTTGGGAACGATCCGCATCAAGCCCAAAGGCAGCGACGGCGGCCACAACGGACTCAAAAACATAAACCTGGTGCTGAATTCGCAGGAATACCCGCGATTCCGGTTTGGCATCAGCGACGAATTCAAAAAAGGACAGCAGGTCGACTACGTGCTGGGCGAATGGAACGATGCCGAAAAAGCAATATTACCGGAACGACTGGATATATCTGCGGAAATAATAAAATCATTTGGAACTGCCGGAATCGATCAGACGATGTCGGCTTACAATGGAAAATAAACACTATGAAAAAACTACTTTTAATCCCGTCGATCCTGGTGCTTTTCTCGTGCAGCTCGCAAAAAGGAGGCGAATTATCAAAAGCCACCTCGACACTGGATTGCCCCGATGAAGGAACCTGCACTGCACGGATCGAGAAAAATAAAAGCCTGGACATCAAAACCGATGAATTTGGCAGCATTTACTACAACCTGATCGACGATCCGACAAAGCATGTGATTGTTTACGACTTTTCGAAAGGATTTGATGAGCAGCTTCAGGACAGCGGTTACCGTGAGGAAATTTTGGTCGAGATCGACGCGGCAAATCCTGAAATGGAATTATCGAATTTCACGCTCGAACACGGCAAAGTTCTTTTTGGCCGACTGTGCTTCTGCCGGGGTGCAACGGGTTATTTCAAGATACGCGAAGGAAACCTCAGCGTTAAAAAAGAAAGCGACGGATTAAAGCTTACAATGGATTTCAAGATTACCGAAGTTCCGCAAATCATAAACAAAATAGACGTAACGATAAAATAAAAAAGGGAAGCTGACGCTTCCCTTTTCAATTACTTTTATCTCGAATAAATTATTCGATAACAATTCTCTTAACATCTTTACGTTCGCCATCGGTAACAGTCATCAGGTATATTCCCGACTGGGTGTTAGCCAACTGTACGTTTTCATTGAAAGTAGTGACACCCGGGTATTCGTTCTCAAAAATCTTTCTTCCACGTAGATCGTGAACAAGGATTTTTACGTCATTGCCGTTTGCGTTGTCAAACTTTACATTGAAGTTACCGTTGTTTGGGTTTGGATATACCGAAAAGTCAGCAAAACCAAAGCTTTCTGTTGACAACGTAACATTGGTCGTTGTCGAACAGATCTCAACCGACCAGCTATTCAACGTACCGCTGTTAGCAACAGTAACGTCGGCGATTGCTATTCTCCAACCTCCGGCTGAGTTCAGACCTTCGAACACATCAAGCGTATTCAATGGCTTGTACGCATTTCCGGCACCGATTCCGCCACATGATAAATTGGCAGCATCATCATCGAATGTGGTTATTATGTTAGGTCCGAAAAGCGACCCGCAACCTTGTTGGTAAACTACGCGGTCAACTACCGTACTTCCCGGCTTAACAAGACCAATATACAAATCATTGATGTTGGCATGCGTGATGTTTACGTTCATATTAATGTCGGATATCACCACATTGTCGCCAGCTGGAACAGTTGCAGTTCCCATTGCAAGGTAACCAGGCTGTGCAGATCCTACAATGGCTCCGTTAGGAACGGTACCTGTATAGGTATTACATGTATTTATTACTTCAACATTATATCCGACGGCAATTGATTTTGAAACCGTGTAGAAAATGTTGCCAACGGCCTCAATCATAATTCGGCAGTACGGAGCTGCAACACCTGCAGGAAGGGTGATTGTATGCGAACCATCATTTGGCGTCGCAGTAGCCAACACAGTATTGAAGGTTTGCCCACCGTCTGATGAAAACAAAATGTTTACAGCAGAAGTATTGATTCCGTTTCCGGTAGTTCCTGCCACATCCCAGGTTACGGTTTGCGTTGAACCAACCGGCCAGTACACATTGGCAACATCCGGAGATGACACGCGGAAAGGTCCTGTAGCAACGGTTGTTACCACCATATTGTCACGTCCTGTTTGTCCGCCATTTGGCATACGGTTATCGCGAACTGTAAGTGCAAAGTTCATAGTACGCGCAACGCCAGGAACCACTTCCCATGTTGGCGCAAGATTACCGTTGAGTACGCTTGTAAAGTTTGGCATGTAGCGGTTTGGTGAAGTCGACGGCGAATTTGAACGGAAGGCCGGACCAGCATTGTTTGTTGGCAATGGCGGGTTAGCAACCACTGTACTTCCGAAGTTTATCTGCGGATCTGTTTGCTCCCATGTATAGGTAAGTGCATCGTTGTTTGCATCTGTAGCCGATCCTTTTAGGATGAACGCTGTATAAGTTGGAATCGTAAAATCGGCACCAGCATTAACTACCGGAGCGGCATTATTATTTGCAACGTTTGCCGAACAGTTACCCGCACCTGCTACAAAAGCAGACATTTGTGCGATACTCACGGCGTGGAAATGGTCATCGGAATTATTTTGAACGTTCGGGCTGCAAATTCCTGCATACGCCATGATAGTGCTACCGCTGCCCGGCTCAACTGCCGTCGGGTTATTTCGGTTGTTATCACATGAATTATTGAAAGTATGCTGCGCGCCAAACTGGTGACCCATTTCATGGGCTACATAGTCAATATCGTACGGATCACCAACTGGTGATGGAGAACCGGTAATTCCGCGCGCTTTATTATTAGAACAAGGTGAATTAAGGCTGGCAAGTCCGCCTCCGCCTGTACTAACTGTATGCCCAATGTCATAATTTGCAAAGCCAATAATTGAATTAATCACGCTCTGGCTTTGACCAATCAAGGTACCTGCATTATCGTTGTCGAATGTGTCAGAATCGATAAAGATAACCGCATCATTATTCGCAACCAGTTGCATCGTAAGCGACATGTCGCGCTCATAAACTGCGTTTACACGTGTCATGGTTACGTTCATTGCTGCCAATACTGCCGCTTTTTTCTGTGCCAAAGGACTACCGCTACCCAGTCCGGCAGCATTTACGTGAAAAGCCGAGTATTCGATAGTCGAAGCCATCGCAAGCCGGTAAACTCTCCAAATTCCATCGCTGGCAAGTGATGAAATATCTTCTGCTCCTCGGAACGCTTCTTCGTCGATTGCTTCTTCCTGCACATGGCATTCAAAAGATCGGGAAGAAACTACATTGTTCTTGGCATACACTATATAGGTTGCTAGATCAGTAGTATAAGGATCTACGTACGAAGTACCGTTTGTCGAAAAAATCATCGCGTGTAAACCAAACATTGTTGTACTCAATCGTACCGATGAAGACTTATCTTCCACACCGATTCCTACATACGACTTACTGTCGGGATATCTTGCAGCCAAATCAGGATGCATAACCGAAGCTTCGTAAATCCTGTAATTCATCAGCTTCCCATCGGGAGTCGGGAAAGGAATTATAACGTTTGAATTCACCTGACTCTCACGAGCTGGTGCGGTTTCCAGTTGTGCTCTTACAGCAGGTAGGTTCAATGTCCACAAGTCTGATTTCAAAACAGTGGAGTTCCGTTCCAGTACCGGAAGGCCGGCAACTCTTTCGGGAGTCGTCTTGCTCCATAGCGGATTTTGAGAATAACCATTCGCAAAAAACGCGATAGTTATGATACATAATAGTACTATTCTTTTCATTTTTAAAAATTTAATCCCCAAATATATCAAACATTTATGGAGCGACCGAAAAATTAACAGCCAAAAAAAAGCGACCGAAGCCGCTTTTATTGAAGTTTGGAATATTTTATTTGACAATAATTCGGCGCACTTCTTTGCGCTCACTATCCTGTATTATGACCATATACACACCGGGCGATACATCGTCCAGTTCGATTTCTTGTGAGAATACACCCGAATTAGCGAATGAGTTCTGCTGAATCGACCTGCCGCGAATGTCGTACACCGAAATCTTCACGTCGCCCGCGCTGGCTGCGTTGAACTGCACCGTGAAATTACCATTGTTCGGATTTGGAAACAAGGTAAAATCGGTGAAGCCAAAAGTGGGTGCCGAAAGAGTGGCCACCTGAGTACAAATCTCGACCGACCATGAATTGAGCTGGCCGGTATCGGCATTGTAATAATCGTATAAAACCAATTGCCAGTTTCCGCTTGCTTCTTTTCCGTTCAAAGCCGATAATGACGAAGACGGCGAGAACGTTCCATTTATAGTTGGTGCTGTACATACTATTGCCGGCGCACCATCGTTGAAAGTCACGTTGAAACCATCTTGGTTATTACAAGCACGGTTCCAAAGAGCGACACCTGTATTATCGGGATGGCGCAATATTGCCTGCACGTCATTTATCCATGAATGCGTGACATTCACCGTGGCGTTCACATCGGAAATTGTCCCTGTCAGCGGGACACTGATCGTCGAAATCGCAGGTGATCCGGGAACATTGGGCGCAGTGCCATCGGGTATGGCCAATATCGAACTGCTTGAATATGTTTGACAAGTTGTTGTTATTGTGTACCCGATTGCAAAAGGCCTGCTGTTTACAGCATAAAAGATGTTGCCGAGTGCCTCGACCATAATACGACAGTTGACCGCCGCAATATTTGGAACTGTGATCGTTTCCGAACCGTCATTCGGCGTACTTGCCGCCAGAACTGTATCGAAGGTTTGACCGCCATCGGTCGACAACAGTATCCTGACATTGGCGGTATTAATACCATTGGCAGTAGTTCCTGCCACACTCCATGAAATGGTTTGCGAAGTGCTTTGTACCCACGAAATACCATCGGTGTTTTGCGAAGTTACCGCAAATGGCCCTACGGCTGCCGTAGTGATTGCTACATCGTCACGACCGGTTTGGCCACCGTTTGGCATTCGGTTATCGCGTACAGTCAATGCAAAATTCATGGTACGTGCCACGCCGGGAACGACATCCCAGGTTGGGGCCAGATTGCCGGTGAGCACACTCGCGAATGGCGGCATAAATCGGTCAGGTGATGTTGATGGTGAATAGGATCGGAAACTTGGCCCGCCGGTATTGGTTGCAGTCGGAGGCTGTACAACGCCGAATGTCTGGTTGTCTATTTGCTCCCAGTTGTAGGTCAGAGCATCGCCATTGGCATCGGTAGCACTTCCGCGCAATACGAATGCGGTGCTATGGGGGATTGTATAATTGGATCCGGCGTTGACCACAGGAGCCGAATTATTGTTGTTTATGTTGACCGAGCAGTTTCCGGAACCTGCGACAAAATTCGACATTTCCGCGATGCTTACCGCATGAAAATGATCGTCAGAATTACTTTGAACATCCGGGGCACAGATACCGGCATAGCCCATGATGGTGCTGCCACTTCCCGGTTCCACCGCAGTTGCATTATTACGTTGACAAGAATTATTTTGAGTATGATTGGCACCAAACTGATGGCCAAATTCATGCGCCACATAATCGATATCAAATGGATCACCCACCGGTGACGGAGAGCCGGTGATGCCCCTCGCTTTGTTATTGGTGCATGGCGAGTTCAATTGCGCAAGTCCGCCGCCGCCCGTACTGACGGTATGCCCTATATCATAATTGGCTGCGCCAATGTTTGCATCGATGACTGTCTGACTTTGGTTGATCAGGGTGCCTGCATTGTTGTTATCGAAAGTATCACTATCAATAAATACGACCAGATCATTATTGGCAACCAGTTGCATCGTTAGGGACATATCGCGCTCATACACTCCGTTGATGCGGGTCATCGATACGTTCATCGCCGCTATCACCGCTGCTTTCTTTTGTGCCAATGTGCCGCCGCCCAGACCTGCAGCATTGACGTGGAATGCCGAATATTCAATCGTTGATGCCATCGCCAAGCGGTAAGTACGGAAAATTCCGTCGCTGGCAAGCGGCGAAATTTCAGCTCCGCGAAACGCTTCTTCGTCTGTTACTTCATCGATGACTTCGCAGGTGAAATTTCGTGACCCTACAAGATTTTTTCGTTCATAAACCATATAGGTGGCAAAATCGGTGGAGTACGGGTCGATATATGACGTACCCTGTCCCGCCGCAGAACGCATAACATGAAGTCCGAACATAGTCACGCTAAAGCGGATGGTAGCCGACGGATTAACAATGCTGGTACCCACATACGATTTACTGTCGGGATACCTTGCCGCCAGGTCTGGATGCATCACCGGCGCTTGCCAGATCCTGTAATTTTCCAAACCGTTAGGTGTAGGAAAAGTCACAATTACATTACTGTCGGAAAATACGCCGCGTTCGGGCGCCGATTGCAAACGATTTTTTAACATCGGCATATCCAATGTATAAAGATCGTAGGCGGTCGCAGTGGACGCGCGGTCTAGTTTCACCAGTGAACTGGCGCGCTCCGGACTGGTGATACTCCATAACCCTTCCTGTGCATAGGTGCCCGAAAAGACGAAAATCAACAGGAGACTGACGGGTAATATTCTTTTCATATAGTGTAAATTAAATTAGAGCAACTAATATAATTCTTATCCGCTAATAATTAAATGATTACGTTAAAAAAAATACAGTTTGATAAAATTATTTTTTTCAGCTTTTTCCTGCGAAAACATAGCAGTGTATTGATAATTAACAGTTTTACTGCGAAAAAAGTTTTGTCGTTTGATGTATAATCCTATTTTTGCGTAACTCTATTATTTTACATAATTTCCATGAAAAAATTTACACTTTCACAATTTGTCTTTACGGTGACCTGTATGCTGATGATTATTTCAGTACAGGCGCAGGTAAAAAGACAAGGCAGCCCAATGCTTTTCGGCAAACCCGCCAAAGCAGAAAGCATCAATCCTGAAACAGGACACATTCGATGTGCATCGACCGAATATGAAGAATATTTGCGCTCGCTTGATCCTAAGCGAATGAACGATGCGCAATTCGAAGCCTGGTTAAACCCTTTGCTGGCTGAGTACAGAGCCATGCAGACAGTAGGCTCGATGGATGGCGATGTGATTATCATCCCAGTCGTAGTGCATGTAATCCACAACGGTGAAGCAGTAGGTACTGCACCCAATATCACCGATGCTCAAGTTATCTCGCAAATAACGGTGATGAATGAGGATTTCCGCCGGATGGCCGGAACACCCGGTTTTAACACCAATTCGGTTGGTGCCGATACAATGATACAGTTTGCGTTGGCACAACAAGATCCAAACGGTAACCCAACAAATGGTATCAACCGCGTGAATTTATGCCAGTCGTCGTGGTCGACAACTGCAATCAATACCACGGTTAAGCCAACCACGCAGTGGGATCCTGCACTGTATCTTAATATGTGGTCGGTTAACTTCTCTGACAGCTCTCTTTTAGGCTATGCGCAATTTCCAAATGCTTCCGGGCTACCGGGCTTGAATCTATCAGGTGGTGCAGCGGCAACAGACGGCGTGGTGGCTAATTACAGCACCTTTGGAAGCGTCGCTTATAATGACGGAACATTTCTGTTAAACGCGCCTTACAACCGCGGTCGTACCATGACGCATGAAGTTGGACACTGGATTGGCCTTCGCCATATTTGGGGCGATGGCGGATGTGCAGTAGATGATTTTTGTGCTGATACTCCGGCGGCAGCAACCGCCAACTATTCATGTAATTCTGTTGTGAATTCATGCCCGGCACCGGGTAATGACATGGTAGAAAACTACATGGATTATACAGATGACATCTGCATGAATATATTTACGCAAAATCAAAAAGAGCGTATGGTCGTAATCATGAACAACGCAGCCAGGAGGGTAACATTGAAAACATCCACAAAAGATCAGCCGATGACTCTTTTTGCAAATGATGCCGAGGTAAAAGTCGAAGCTTCATGTTCGGCTGGAAGCGGACCTGCGACTTGTGGGTCGTCAACACCGTCACAAAAAATCACAATCTATAACCGCGGTACTGCACCGTTGACGTCGGCTACATTGACCTATTCACTCAACGGCGGTCCGGCTACTACGTACACTTGGACGGGAAACCTTACAACTCATAAATTCGCCACAGTATATATGCCGGTTACCGGTTCGCCAGGCCCAATTACGGTAACTGTTGTTAATGCAAATGGAACACCTGACCAACGCGCCAGCAACAACACTTCCAGCGGAACTTTCGCAGCTACCGCAGGACCGCAAGATTTTGCTGCCAACAATGTTGTATTCCGTCTTCAGAAAGACAATTATGGTTCTGAAACGACTTGGAACATTAAAAACAGTGCGGGCACCACGTTATACAGCGGTGGTGGATATACAGATCAGACAGGTGGCGGTGCGTTAATCACACAAAACTGGACTTTGCCAAGCAATGACTGCTATATTTTCACCATCAACGATGATTACGGAGACGGAATTTGCTGCTCATACGGCAACGGATTCTACGATATCAAAACCACTGATGGAACGGTTATTATTTCTGGAGCTCAATTTGATGCTACCGAAGCAAAAGCCTTTACAATCAACCTGCTTTCTACCAACAGTTTTGCAGCTTCAAGCGACGTCTATTTGTATCCAAACCCATCGAGTGATGTTGTTAATATCGCTGTTGGAAATGGCATCGGCTTACCTGACAGCTACACTGTAATCAATTACTTAGGTCAAACAGTTGCGCAAAAAGCAATCGCGACCGAGAATGACCTGTCGATCAACAGCTCAAGTTTCAGCAGCGGCGTTTACCTGATTTCAGTCGTTAAAGACGGCGAGAAGAAAGTGATGCGATTTATTAAAAAATAAACGTTTATAATACATTATCCAAGCCGCCCGACGATCAACGTTGGGCGGCTTTTTTTGTTTGTGTGATTTGCCCACGCATCAAAATTTTTTTACAACCTGTTGAGTATCTGTGATTTTGTGCTAAATTCGACATGTCTATCGTAACAAAAGTTTCAGCACGACGTCTTGCTTCCAAAATTAAACACAATGAAACAACTGTACCTAATCCTGTCGATTTTCTGCTTCCAATTATCCATTGCCCAATCGGTGAAGATTATCGATTCCGAAACCAATGAAGCGATTCCGTTCGCCAATATCCGCATCAACTCAGAGACCTTTGTGTCGAATGCCGAAGGATATTTTTCGATACCCTTTTCGGCCGACGCAGATTCGAATGTGGAAATTTCATACATCGGCTACCGAAACCTACAGGTTCCGATTCATGCCTTACAAAAACAGGATTACATTGTTAAAATGGCACCGGCCACCTACAGCCTGGACACTGTAATAGTCCCAAATAAACGCCCCGATCCGCAACAAATCATGGCCGAAGTAAAAAAACGTTTGAAAGACAATTATCTCACCGATCAAAAGCCACTGAAAAATACCATTTTCTATAGACAAACCACTTCATTTAAACCTTCGAAATTCGATTTTGAAATCGATAAATCATCAGGCTTCACCAGCAAACAACTCGCAACCACCAACCGCGATCTTGAGAAGTACGCCAAATCATTGATTTCGCATCCGCCGCAACAATTTACCGATGTGCTCTGCAATTATTATTCTGCTTTTAAGCAAAAGGACGGAAAACCAACATACGAACCGAAGCTCGAGGTGATAAAAGCCACTAAACTCAGCGATGAAAAACGGTCGACAGATATTGCAGAGCTTCAGAAAGGACTCGGAAAAATCGTATTACAGCATCTCGACACCACAAAATACTACCGCATAAAAAGTGGATGGTTTGGGTCGCGCGACACCATATCGTTGCGAAAGGGATTCACCAATAAAAATCAGAAACCCCGCACCAAGGTGTCATCGTCAAAATCGTCGCTGATGAGTTTTATGGTAATGAATAACCCTGTGAATGGCCGGGTTGATTTTATTACCAATCATATGAATTATGACTTCGAATACGAAGGTGCTTTATATTCGGCCGAAAACGAATTCATCTATGTGCTGAATTTCAAACCGAGAAAGAGCAAAGCTAAATACACCGGCAAAATATATGTTTCCGAAACCGATTATGCAGTGGTACGCACCGACTACACACTGGGTGAAGGCAAGAAGCTTAGCGGAGTGAATCTGAAATTGATCCTGGGCGTGAAATCGGCCGAGAATGTAAGCAATGGCACACTGATTTATAAAAAAGGTACGAATTCAGAAAAATATTATCTGCAATACGCTGCTGTTGAGGATGGCCAATATATCTACATAAACCGGCCGATCAAATTTATCGAATTGAGCGACGAGGAAAAGGACGTGGTCGCATTTGACCTCAAAGTCGAAGTGAACACTTTCGAACGAATGGAATTTCTGAACATCTCGCGGGAGACGATTACCGAAAACGCTTTTGATCAATATAACGAACAGGATTTCGCATACATCCCCTTGAAGGCCTACAATCCCGAATTATGGAAGGAATACGGCGTAATCGAACCGGTAGAAGAAATGAAGCGATTCAAGGTGGCCGAGCAATAGAGCAATTACCAAAGTCCATATCGCCGCCATTACCTATATATTCGTATTTTTGTGGCGAAAACACCACTCGATTGAAACTTTTCGCTTCCATAGACGAATTTAAATCCGAAAAAAAATCGGTTCTGACTTTAGGCACCTTTGACGGAGTGCATATCGGACATAAAAAAATCATCGATCGGCTGATTCAAAGTGCGGCCGACGAACAATGCGAGAGTGTTGTGCTGACTTTTTTTCCGCATCCGCGAATGGTGCTTCAGGACGCCGCCGAAATTCTGTTGTTGAACACAATTGACGAACGCGCAGACCTGCTTGAAAAATCGGGTTTGGATTCTTTGATTGTGCATCCGTTCGACAAAGCATTTTCCCGCCTAACAGCCGAAGAATTCATTCGCGTTATATTGGTCGACAAACTTCAAATACATAAAATAATCATTGGTTACGATCACCGTTTCGGAAGAAACAGAACGGCTAACATTGATGATCTGGTTGAATTTGGAAACCAATATGGCTTTGAGGTCGAACAAATTTCTGCCAAAGAACTGGACGACGTATCGGTGAGCTCCACAAAAATAAGACGCGCGTTGCAAAACGGCGACGTCGCCCTTGCCACCGCATATCTTGGCTACGATTATCCGCTGACAGGCACGGTGGTAGAAGGTCGCAAATTAGGAAGGACATTGGGCTATCCCACGGCAAACATACGTATTCCGGAGAATTATAAACTCATTCCCAAAGACGGCGTCTATGTCGTTAAAAGCACCATTGACGGACGGCAAATTGGCGGAATGATGAACATTGGAATCAATCCCACTATCGAAGATGCGAATCGATCAATTGAAATTTATTTTATTGATTTCGACGCCGATTTATATGGACGTGAATTACAGGTATCACTGCTCCACCGACTGAGGGACGAACAAAAATTTGAGTCGTTGGATTTGTTGAAACAACAACTTGCTGAAGACGAATTGCAATCGCGGGCATTCCTAAATTCGGTTTTATGATTACCAACCGACTGCACCGGCCAATCGACAATGCACCGCTGATCCTGTTCAGGATGTTTTTTGGTTTTTTGCTCTTTGCCGAAACCTTTGGTGCCATATTGACCGGCTGGGTCCGCCGCGTTTTGGTTGAACCGGAATTCACTTTTTCACACATCGGTTTGGAATGGCTGCAGCCGCTACCGGGCAATGGAATGTATTTTTACTTTGCCACCATGAGTATTTTCGGACTTCTGGTCATGGTTGGTTACAAATATCGGTATAGCCTTGCTGCTTTTACGATTATGTGGGCTGGTGTATATTTTATGCAGAAGTCGTCCTATAATAACCATTATTATCTTTTACTGCTGATTTGCATCATCATGTTATTCCTGCCTGCCAACAGGTATGCGTCGGTTGATGTGCGCAATAACCCAAATTTAAAATCACTTGCCATGCCTTGGTGGTGCTCGGGTGTGTTGATATTACAAATAACCATCGTTTATATTTTCGCCGTAGCGTCAAAATTATATCCGCAGTGGCTGGACGGCACCTTTATCAAATTGCTCTACGAACGGCCGGATCACCCGCAATTCCTTCAGCCACTTTTCCACAACCACTATTTCCACATCTTCATTGCTTATATGGGAATTTTGTTTGATTTGCTGATTGTTCCCCTGCTCTTTTGGAAACGTACACGAACCGTCGCATTCATCGCCGCCATCATCTTCCACCTGTTCAACGCCGTCATATTGCAGATTGGCATTTTTCCGTTTTTCGCGTTGGCTTTTACGGTTTTCTTTTATCCGCCCGATAGCATCCGTGCGCGATTTTTTCCACGTAAACCGGAACTTGAAAATACAGCAGTCCAACCTTTTGACAACCGAAAGCTGCTCTTATACTTTTTCGTACCTTATTTTATCATCCAAACAGGACTGCCATTGCGGCATCATTTTATCAAAGGCGATGTACTGTGGACAGAAGAAGGCCACCGCCTGAGCTGGCGCATGATGCTAAGGCACCGCCAAGGATATACTAATTTTCGGGTAGTCGATAAAGAGACAGGCAAAACGCTTCGGCATAATCTTACGCAATCACTGACTGATAAACAGCGGGCTTTTGCCTCTACACGACCCGACGGAATTTGGCAAATGGCGCAACGAATCAGGCAACAATTTGAGTTGCAGGGCAAAGCGGTGGAAGTCTATGCGACATCGTTTGTAGGCATCAACAATAGTCCGTATCGCCAGTTGATCGACCCGCGAGTAGATTTGGGCGCAGCCAAATGGGACTACTTCTGGCATAACGACTGGATTTTACTCTATGACGAGAGCGAGTATTTGCAAAAGCCGCCTTCCCGTTTCGGCACACCTTAAACCAAACTGATTCATTTTTTAGAAGTCTGGATGCTTTTCTGTTCGATGCGGCAGCGAATAGCGACCCTAGTCGATTTGTACTACTAAAATTATATTAAAATCATTTTCACTCCTGCACCGACATAAATTTTTAGTAAATTTGGTTAAACACCATATTTAAAAATACTTTTCAGTTAAAAAACCATCAACATGAAATTTACCAGAGAAATTACAAACGGCTTCATTATTTTCGCCGGTATCGCAATTTATTTTGCCATAATGGAACTACTCGGACTGTCGGACGTATTTATCCTACGAATCTTTAATGTCTTTATAATTGCATACGGTATCAATCGCACCATCAGTGCGAACATACATGATGGCATTCGGGGCTACTTCCGCAATTTCATTTCGGGCTTCATCACATCGATGATTGGAGCGATCTTAAGCATTCTAAGCTTGTTGATCTACATTGAAATACGCGGTGGCGAGGAATTCCTTAAGCATCTGTCGGAGGCATTCCTGATTGGAGGCGGCGATGTGGATTCGTCGACATATGTGATAGCATTGTTACTTTTAGAATCGTCGGCGGCATCGTTGGTGGCAACATTTGTACTGATGCAATATTGGAAAGACAAGGCAGAAGTCATCAACAAAGTCGATTAAACCCAGTCACTAAAAAACATGAACCTGCGAGAATTGATTTTCGCAGGTTTTTTTATGCCGCCAAATCACGCATTCCTGAAGTATAAAGTTTTCCGTTAAAGCGGAATTCCCTACTTTTGAACCATTCAAAATTACTCTTATGATCATTAGCAGGCACAACTGGACGAAAGAAGAAATTATCGCAATATATAATAAACCATTGATGGACCTTTTGTTTGAAGCCGCGTCTGTCCACAGGCAATATCACGATCCAAACACAGTACAGATTTCCACTTTATTGTCGATAAAAACGGGTGGTTGCCCTGAAGATTGTGGCTATTGTCCGCAAGCAGCACGATACCATACCGATATTGAAGGCAACGACCTGATGTCTGTTCAACAAGTGAAGGCTCAGGCCCTACGAGCAAAATCGGGTGGATCATCACGCGTGTGCATGGGTGCTGCATGGCGAAATGTTAAGGATGGTCCCGAGTTTGAACAAGTGCTCGAAATGGTCCGGACTATCAACAAACTCGATATGGAAGTTTGCTGTACGTTGGGTATGCTTACCGAAAATCAGGCGCAGCGTCTTGCTGAAGCCGGATTATATGCCTACAACCACAATCTTGACACATCGGAAGATTATTACAAAGAAGTTATCTCAACTAGGGCTTTTGAAGACCGTCTTGAAACCATTGCCAACGTTCGCAAGACCAATGTTACGGTATGCAGCGGCGGAATTATTGGCATGGGCGAAAGTATTTCCGATCGTGCCGGTATGCTTGTCGCATTG
>JADMKR010000201.1 GCA_015478765.1 Flavobacterium sp. | reverse complement strand
TCGTGATTAAAGCACTGGTCTTGGCGCTTACTTATTGGCTGTTATACGCAACGGCTACAAGCGGAACCCAGCCGTTCATATATTTTCAGTTCTAATTGCGATACTTTTTTGATTAGAAATCGCGTTAAGTGTTAATAACAAGGCTCAAAAATTAATTATTATGAAAAAGTTTTTTCAACTGGCCGGAATTGCGTTTCTGGCTTTCGGATGTAGTTCCGACGACGACAGTACGGTATTTATCGACCCGATTCAGGTTTCCAATACCGTGACTTCAGGTACTTGGAGGATTACCTCTTTCATTGAAGACGGCAACGATGAAACAAATCATTTTACGGGTTATGATTTTACTTTTAATCTCAACGGAGAGCTAACGGCGACCAATGGAACCGATACGCACGCCGGCTCATGGGATTTGACTACTGAAAACAGTAATGATGACAGTCCTTCAGGAAGCGATATTGATTTCGAAATCATGTTTGCTGCTCCACCTGAATTCACCGATCTTAACGAAGACTGGGATATTCTCCAGCGCACCGATACTCGGCTTACCCTAAGACACACCAGCGGAGGTGATGGAAGCATCGATCATTTGGTATTCGACAAAAACTAACTTAAAACCCAATCGGCCGATTGGGTTTTTTTAATTTAAGGGAGCTACTTTTCCAGTCCCGTTTGTAGCACCATTGGTTCCTGTGGTATCGGAAGCAGAACCTTTGAATTTCGAAGTTCCGCAAGCTAAAAATAGCGTTGACAGGATAATCAGGAGCACGTTTCGGATTTCTTGTATATTTTTCATGATTCTTGTTTTTATAAAGGTAGCCTGCCCTCGCGTTTTCATTGCTATACTATTTTGAGTCATTGTTGCATCATTTTTAGTGAATCACCTGTTTTTTAGTTTTTATAATCGCGTCATTTTATTTGCAATTGGTTAAATTTGCACCACCTAAAATGGAGAAAGATTATGTTCGATAACTTAAGCGAAAAGCTCGACAAGGCATTTCATATATTAAAAGGCCACGGGAAAATTACCGAAGTCAACGTTGCAGAAACACTGAAGGAAGTTCGACGTGCACTTCTTGACGCCGATGTCAACTTTAAGATTGCCAAGGATTTTACCACCAAGGTGAAAGAGAAAGCAATTGGACAAGACGTTTTGACAACATTACAACCGGGTCAGTTGCTGGTCAAACTTGTCAAAGATGAGTTAACCGAGTTGATGGGCGGCGACGTTGCCGGCATCAATCTTTCCGGCACACCCACAGTTATACTGATGTCGGGATTGCAAGGTTCGGGTAAAACGACGTTTTCCGGAAAGCTCGCAAATTACCTGAAAACAAAGAAAAATAAAAAGCCGCTTTTGGTAGCGTGTGATATATACCGTCCGGCGGCAATCAATCAGTTGCATGTCGTGGGAGATCAGGTTGGAGTCGAGGTCTATTCCGAACCTGAAAATAAAAATCCTGTGGAAATTGCCCAAAATGCAATCCGCCACGCAAAAGCCAATGGTTTTAATGTTGTGATTGTGGATACGGCTGGCCGACTCGCGATTGACGAACAGATGATGAATGAAATCGCTGATGTACACAAAGCGATCCAACCACAGGAAACGTTATTTGTGGTCGATGCCATGACGGGTCAGGACGCAGTCAATACGGCAAAAGCTTTCAACGACCGCCTGAATTTTGACGGAGTAATTCTTACCAAACTCGACGGTGATACCCGTGGTGGTGCGGCCATTTCCATTAAATCGGTTGTAAATAAGCCGATCAAGTTCATCGGTACCGGTGAAAAAATGGAAGCCATAGATGTGTTCTACCCGGGTCGTATGGCGGAAAGAATCCTCGGAATGGGTGACGTTATATCACTCGTCGAGCGTGCACAGGAACAGTTTGATGAAGAAGAAGCTCGTAAACTTCAGAAGAAAATCGCCAAAAACGAATTCGGTTTCGACGATTTCCTGACGCAAATACAGCAGGTGAAGAAAATGGGTAACATGAAAGACCTGGTCGGAATGATACCGGGCGCATCGAAGGCGATGAAAGATGTAGAGATCGAGGACGATGCCTTTAAACATATCGAGGCGATAATCCATTCGATGACTCCAGGTGAGCGAAGCCGACCAGCTATCATCGATGTAAAAAGGAAAAACCGAATTGCAAAAGGTTCGGGAACCAAAATCGAACAGGTCAATCAGTTGATGAAGCAGTTTGACCAAATGAGCAAAATGATGAAAATGATGCAGGGCCCGGGCGGAAAAAACCTGATGAAAATGATGGGCGGAATGAAAGGCATGAGATAAAATAAAGAGGTTGAAATTTTCAAAGGAAATTTCGGCCTTTTTTTCTTAATGTGAATACCTGATTAAAAAACAAATTCCAAATTTCAAATTCCAAGTCTTAAACTATGCAATTACTTGACGGAAAAAAAACGGCCGAAGATATTAAAGTTGAGATCATGAAGGATGTCAGCCAGATGAAGAAAAATGGCGAGAAGGTTCCGCATCTTGCTGCCGTGATCGTCGGAAATGATGGCGCCAGCCTCACGTATGTTGGCAGTAAAGTGAAAGCGTGTGAACGCGTCGGTTTTGAATCGACCATGGTGCGCTTGCCCAGCACCACATCGGAAGCCGAATTACTCAAGAAAATTCGCCAGTTGAATGAAGACGACAACATCGACGGTTTTATAGTCCAACTCCCGCTTCCCAAGCAGATCGATACTCAAAAAGTGTTGATGGCGATCGATCCCAGTAAAGATGTAGATGGTTTCCATCCGGAAAATTTCGGGAAAATGGCACTCGACATGACGACTTTCATACCGGCGACGCCCTTTGGAATTCTCGAATTATTGGAGCGTTACGGTGTGGAAACCAAAGGGAAACACACTGTGGTGATAGGTCGGAGTCATATCGTTGGCCGCCCGATGAGTATATTGATGGGACGTAAAGGGTTTCCTGGAAATTCGACGGTTACGCTTACACATAGTTATACCAAAAACATTGCACAGATCACAACCCAGGCCGATATTATCATCACTGCACTTGGCGTTCCGAATTACCTTAAAGCCGAGATGGTCAAAGATGGTGCGGTGGTAATTGATGTGGGAATCACCCGCGTAAGTGATGAATCCGAGAAGGGGTATCATATTACGGGCGATGTGGATTTTGACAATGTAAGCAAAAAAGCGTCCTTCATCACGCCCGTTCCTGGCGGAGTTGGACCGATGACAATTGCGATGCTACTTAAAAATACCCTGCTTGCCAGGGAACAGAAACGCGAACGCAACCAATAATTAATTCAGGTATTTCAACGAAACAAACAACTGCTTTGATTCAGGATCGAGCAGCATGCGGTACGATTCAGCATTTTCGCGAAGTGCGTGTTTTTGCCATAGGTTATTGCTGGCAAAATTCAGGTTGCCACGAGTTTCCAAAGCAGTAAATTCTATTTCTTCCGGCGTAACTACCGCTGTAAAACCATTATTGGTCGCATATTGCATGATTTCGCTGAGCTCAAGATCGAGATTGAAAACCACCGTTTTTGTATCGGCAGTTTCGTCATAGATGCAGTCGCAGTCGCTTGTGGCAGGAATATCGATTAAGGTCCGCAATTCGATATTATCGATATTTGCCCATTCGCAGCTACGGCTCTGATAGATGTTGCGCAGCAACGTTTGATAGCCTAAAAATCCGATGCTAACCATTGCAATCACAATAGTTACGGCCAACAAAACCACATTCCTTTTTCTCATGCCTACAAAGTTAATGTTTTGTTAACGAAAAATAGGTTTCGATATTGTGTTTGTCTTCCAATCAAAATTAATAATCGCCTTTCTTCTTATATCGCGGATCGCCTTTTTGTATGAATTCGGCTTTTCTTCCGGGGGCGGATGATTGCTTGGGATCAGTTGGCGGCTTGATGATATTTTGTCTTCGCTCACCGTCGGGCTGTGTGCGAGGTGAGGTATTTCGCTGTAGTTTGGGCAAACTCGCCTCTTCGGTTTTACTCGAAGGTTCGATCAACTGATTAAGTGTGGCGATCTCCTGATCGGTTAAATCTCGGTATCGACCTACCGGAATGTCAAGGGAAATATTGATGATGCGGATGCGCTTCAACGCGGTTACTTCATAGTCGAGATATTCGCACATGCGGCGAATTTGCCGGTTTAAGCCCTGCGTCAGGATGATCTTGAAATTGTATTTACTGATTTGTTCGACCTTGCACTTTTTTGTAACCGTATCTAAAATTGGGACGCCGTTGCCCATCTTTTCAATAAACCTGTCGGTGATGGGACGATTGACGGTAACCGTATATTCTTTTTCGTGGTTGTTCCGCGCGCGCAGGATCTTGTTGACGATGTCACCATCGTTGGTCATGAAAATCAATCCTTCGCTTGCTTTGTCGAGTCGGCCGATAGGGAATATCCGCTTTGGATAATTGATGTAATCAATGATGTTCTCGCGTACGTCGAGGTTTGTGGTACATTCGATTCCAACGGGTTTATTGAAGGCGAGATACACCATTTTCTCGTTTTTCTCGCGTATGAGTTTGCCGTCGATGCGCACTTCATCATCGGGGGATACCTTGGTGCCCATTTCGGGAACGGCGCCGTTGACAGTGACGCGGCCTTCCTCGATTAGCTTGTCGGCTTCACGGCGTGAGCAAAAACCGGTTTCGCCGATGAATTTGTTCACTCGTTTCAGATTGTCTTCCATGCTGCAAAACTACGACTTGCATCCGGATAATTGATAATGCCTTCCAATGTTGTAATGAAAACCACAACATGTTGATTAGCCCCGATGGACGCGGCATCCCCTAATTTCAATTAGGGATAGAGCAAACAGCGGGACCCTACGTTATTTGGTGGAAGTTGTATCTGCTCCAAATAAAAAATCGGATAACTGCTTGTACAGTTTTTCGTCGTGCATGCTGTGGCCCAGGCCTTTTGTTTCGATGAATTGTGCGTGTTTCCACGATCCTGATATCTTCCGTGCTTCTTCGAGTGACACTACTTCGTCGTCGATATCATGTGCGATGATTCCGCTTAATTTGAGTTTGCCGCCGAAAATTTTACCCGAGAAATCTTCCAGTTTGAATTTAAATCGCTCGATGAAGTAATTTTCGAGCAGAAGTACCATGCGGTTGTTGAGGCTTAGCAGCGCAATGTAATTCTGGATGAGGATTTTCAGATCGGATGGTGCGCCCAACAGTATCATTTTGGCAATCGACGGATGTTGATAAGCCGATTGATAGTACACGCACGCCGCGCCGCCGAGCGAGTGTCCGATCAGGAATATGGGTTGTGTTTCGCGCACGATGATATCGATGAATTTGGCGTACTGGGGAATGTTGAATTCGGTGCCGCCCGAGAGTCCGTGTGCCGGCGCATCGATTGCAATTATGGTGCTTCCCGATTTTTGCAGATAGGGCAACATGCGTTCCCAGCGCGATGCATTGCTTTCCCAGCCGTGAACAAGCAGGATCACGTTGTCATTTCCGCGCCAGGTATAGGTTTGGAATTGTTGATTATCGTGTATGTATGTTTTTGTTTCTGCCTGTTTTAAAATGTCGGGTAACTGTTCCTTTAGAAGCCGGCCGTCACGAGGTTCGCTAAATATCCGATAGGCGAGCAGGGCCGCCTTGCCCGGGTTGATATAACTCAGCGTGTTGATGTAGATGCCAATTGATTTGGCCAGTAGAAATTTTTTAATTTTCCTCATAAAAAAATCCCGACAGAGCGGGATTTAATATTTATATGGTTGCGAACAATTGCTCCATTTTTTCTCTTTCTTCTTCAGCCAGTGTGCTGTCGACCAATATTCGTCCTGAATGTTCGTCGGTAATGATTTTCTTGCGTGAGGCGATTTCTACCTGTGTTTGCGGCGGAATGGTAAAGAATGAACCTGCCGATGCGCCACGCTCGATTGAAACTACAGCCAATCCGTTGCGAACGCTGGTTCGGATTCTGGTATAGGCCGCGAGCAAACGCTCTTCGATCATTTGCTGGTATTCAGCCGATTTTTCGGTCAAGAATGTTTCTTCTTTTTCGGTTTCGGCCATAATGGCTTCCAGCTCCGATTTTTTATGTTTCAGGTGCGAACTTTTTATTTCAAGTCGTTCCTTTGATTGCGAGATCACTTCTTTTTTGTGCTCGATCGATGCCTTCATTTCTTTGATCTGCTTTTCTGCAAGCTGGATCTCAAGTTCCTGGAATTCGACTTCTTTGGTCAGGGAGTTAAATTCGCGGTTATTTCGCACCGACTCCTGTTGTTTCGTATAACGCTTGATACTTTCTTTATGCTCTTCAATGGCGAGTTTCTTGGCTTTGATATTATCTTCAACAACTTCAAGTTCGCTTTTAAGTTTGTCCAACCGTGTGCTGAGTCCTGCAACTTCGTCTTCAAGGTCTTCTACTTCAAGCGGCAATTCGCCTCTAACGTTCCTGATTTCGTCAATTCGGGTGTCGATCAACTGCAAGTCATACAATGCTCGTAATTTATCTTCAACACTCAATTCTTTTGTATTCGCCATAGGTTATAAGTACTTAACTGGATTTGTATTTTCGTCCGATAAAATGATTGCAAAATTAGGTATTTTTTTCGTAAGAAAATCAACTATGTAGTTTTTTGTATATCGTTCGCTTTCGAAGTGACCTATATCGGCCAACAATAACTGATTATCAGCTTCATAGAAGTTGTGATACTTTAAATCGGCTGTCAAAAACGCATCGGCGCCAGCCCGTATTGCGTCTGAAATGGCAAAGCTGCCCGATCCGCCCAAAACGGCGACTTTCCTAATTTTTTTATTGACCAATGCCGAATGCCTGATGCCGCCGCACTTCATTTTATCGCGCACCATTTCCAAAAATTCCAGCGGTTGCATTTCTCGCTCCAGCTCGCCTATCATTCCCAGTCCGATATTCTGATGCGTGTTGGTCAGGTCATAAATTTCATAGGCAACTTCTTCATAGGTATGCGCGTTGAAAAGTGCCTTTAATATTCTTGGCTGCAGATATTTTTCGAATGTGACTTCGATTTTGACTTCGGTGTTTTGAACAAATTCGAACCGCTCACCGATTTCAGGGTTTGAATTTTCATTGCCCATGTAGGTGCCGATTCCTTGCGAATTGAAACTGCAATTTTCGTAATTTCCGATGTTGCCGGCGCCGGCATCGAAGAGTGCATTGCGGACTTCCTCAGCGTTTTCGGGAATTGTATAAGTGACGAGTTTCTGAATGAAATTGGTTTTTGGAATCAGGATTTTGCTATTGGTAAGTCCGATGGCATCACAGAATATTTTGTTTACACCCTCGCGGTGGTTGTCCAGGGCTGTATGTACGGCATAAATTGCGATGTCATTCTTGATTGCTTTTATGATGGTGCGCTCCACGTAATTTTTTCCGGTGATTTTCTTTAGTGGTGAAAAAAGGATAGGGTGGAAGCATACAACCATGTTGCAATTCTTGCTGATTGCCTCTTCGACTACAGTTTCCAATGCGTCATGGCATACCAGGATTCCGGTTATTTCGCTATCGGTACTTCCGACGAGTAGTCCAACGTTGTCGAAATCTTCGGCGTACGCAGTGGGCGCCATCTGTTCCAAAATCGCGATTATTTCTTTAATTTTCATTTTAGCAACTAACTTTATGTCGACCATTCATTTAGAAAATCTTTGATTTGCCATTTGTCACCAACTTTCTGCATTTGAACGACGCTGCCACTGTTGTGTTCGATACTTCGGTAAAAAACGACTTTTATCAGCGCTCGTGAACCGTTGGCGTAAAATACCGGCTTGCTCACAATCATAAGTCGCTGGTTATTCAAATTTAGCACTTTGCGTTTCTCATGGTAACCTTCAACGCTTTGACATTGATTGATTTTAATGGCGAGTTGTGATTTATCGGTTTCAAAAATCTTGTCGAGCGACTGTTGCCAATTTTCCGGTTTAACATCGGTGGTCACCTGGTGGCGGATTTTTTTCACCTCGGCTGCGGGGAGCTTCAGCGCATTAACGGTTTCAAAAAGCTCTTCGTTGTTATTCGGTTTTTCACAATACATGTACAGCAGCTGGCTACGATTCTTATATACCGGTTTTTCATTTTTATAGTAGTGCTTAACGACCTGCTCCAGGATCGCAGTATCGGGATCCTGTGCAGTGGCGGAAAAAATCGATAATAATGAAAGTATAAAAATTCTTACGATGCGCATATTCAATATTCATATTCGTTTCATCCCAAAGATAAAATATTATACTTTCGTACTATGGATTTATTGCGAAAATTACTTTTTCCGTTTGCCGCATTGTATGGCGCCATTACCCAATTTCGCAATTATTTGTACGATACCGGATTTTTCAGATCGTATGAATTTGAAATTCCGATTATCACTGTCGGAAATCTGACCACAGGCGGCACCGGAAAATCGCCGCAGATCGAATATCTTATCCGGTTGTTGTCGCCAACATTTAAAGTCGCCACATTGAGCCGTGGATATAAACGAAGTTCGAAAGGATTTCTTTTGGCCGATAAAGATGCCAGCGCGCGAACTCTCGGCGATGAACCGTATCAATTCTACCTTAAATTTCCAAAGATCCGCGTTGCTGTCGATGGGGATCGCGTGCGTGGAGTTCAGCGGTTGTTAGCGTTGGGCGATCGGCCGCAGGTGATTTTGCTGGACGATGCGTTTCAACATCGTCGCGTCAAAGCGGGATTAAACATTCTATTGACGATGTACGGCGACATTTTCACCGATGATTTTTTATTGCCAACCGGTAATTTGCGCGAAAGCAGGCGCAGTGCGAAAAGGGCCGATATTATCATCGTTACCAAGTGTCCCGTTCACTTAACCGAATCGGAGCAGCGAAATATAAGTGACAGGATTAAACTGCAAGATCATCAGCAGTTATATTTTTCGTACATTGACTGCGACGAAATGGTGCATTCCGAATCGGGATCGTTGCCGCTGACTTTAATATTGAACCAACAAAAATTTGTGTTGGCAGGAATTGCAAAGCCGGAGCATTTTTTTAAAACAGTTTATCGGGAAGGCGACACAATTTTAAAATTTGCCGATCATCATCATTTCTCGGAAAAGGAGATTCTGGTGATCAGTGAGCAAATGGGGGACCGGATTATCGTCACAACCGAGAAAGATTATGTCAGGCTAAAGCACAGGCTGCCGGCCGACAAACTATATTATCTTCCGATAAGGAGCGTCTTTGTCGGGAAGTCGGAATTATTTGATAAAACAATACTTAATTATGTGGGATCAGGCAAAACAAACAGCGGATTACATTAGTTCGAAAACTAATTTTACTCCGGAATACGGCGTTATACTTGGCTCAGGCCTTGGTGGCTTTACCGACGACATCGAGATTCAACATACAATTTCTTACGAAGATATACCTAACTTTCCGGTATCGACTGTCGAAGGCCATAAAGGTGCGCTGGTTTTTGGCGAAGTAGGAGGTAAGAAAGTGGTGGCAATGCAGGGTCGATTTCATTATTATGAAGGTTATTCGATGCAACAGGTCACATTCCCGGTGCGGGTGATGAAGATGTTGGGAATTACCAAGCTGATCGTTTCCAATGCATCCGGCGGTGTGAATCCAAATTATAAAGTAGGATCGATCGTAATCATCAACGATCATATCAATATGATGCCCGAACATCCGCTTCGTGGCGCTAATGAGAAGCGTTTCGGCCCCCGATTTGTAAATATGAGCGAACCCTATAGCCGCCAAATGATCTCAAAAGCAAAAGAATTAGCTTCGGCACTGAATGTCGAGGTTCACGACGGTGTTTATTTAGGATTGCAAGGGCCCACTTTTGAAACCCTGGCAGAATATCGCATGGTTAAGAAAATGGGCGGCGATTGCGTTGGTATGTCGACTGTTCCCGAAGTGATCGTAGCCCGACATATGGAAATAGAGACGTTTGGAATTTCGGTCATTACCGATATGGGCGATGAAGAAAATATCGAACAGGTGAATCACGCCGAGGTTTTGAAAGCTGCCCAAAAAGCGGAGCCATTCGTTCGCAAGTTAATACGCGAGCTCATTTCGGCCTATTAAATGTTTTCGGCGATAATCCTGTAAAAATCTTCAGGGTCGAAGGGTTTTGTCAGTACGTCATTCATTCCAAAGGACAGTAAACTCTCGCGGTTCTCATTTAGAGATATGGCGGTTAAGGCAATGATTCGGGTAGTAGTATCGAAAGTCCGGATGATCTGTGTCGCCGTAGTTCCGTTAATTCCAGGCAAATGGACATCCATTAACACCAGATCGTAGTAGTTGTTTTTAACTGCTTCGATGGCATCCTCGCCATTGTCGATTATATCGCATAGCATCTGTTTGTTCTCGAGCATTTTCTTGGTGATCATCTGGTTGATCTTATTGTCCTCGATCAGCAGTACTTTCTTGTTTATGAAAACGGTTTCATCATAATCGCTGTGGATGTCAGTTTGTTCGGCCATGCTGATCTGAAAAGTTAGGTCAAATGAAAAGGTAGAACCTTTGCCAATCTTACTCTCGAGTTTTATTTGTCCGCCCAGCAAACCAATCAGCTTTTTGACAATATTCAATCCCAGGCCGGTGCCGCCATATTTCCTATTGATTTCGATCGATCCTTGCGAAAAACTGTCAAATACTGCATCGAGTTTATCTTCCGGGATGCCAATTCCTGTATCGACCACCTCAAAGTGAATGGTAGTGTTTTTATCTTCGGTCACTTTGTGCCGCGCAATTACCTTGACATCGCCGTTTTTCGTAAATTTCAATGCGTTATTGATCAAATTCAGGAAAATCTGCGACAACTTCGTCGGGTCGCCAACCAACAGATTGGGAATTTTCTCATCAATTTCTATAGTATAGCGATTGTTATTTTTGTTGGCCTGCTCTTTCAGCGAATTCTGAATGTTGGTGAGAAGTGCTTTCAGATTGAAATTGATGTGTTCTACCTGAACTGCATTCGATTCAATCCGATTGATTTCAAGAATTTCATTGATGAATGTCAGCAAATAATCACCTGAAAATTTCAACGACTGCAAGTAATTCAGTTGTGACTCCTTAGGTTCTTCCTGCAACAATAGGTGTGTGATCCCGTTGATGGCGTTGAGCGGCGTTCGCAGTTCGTGGCTCACGGTCGACAGGAACTCGCTTCGCGCTTTGGATGCTTTTTCCGCTTTGTCTTTAGCTACCTGCAATTCCCGATTTTTTTCCTTCAGCAATAAATTCGACTGTGTTCGGATGATGTTGTTTTTATAGAGCGACAAACATAATAGCGACAAAATGGAAATCAGCGCAATACCAAGTATGCTGATAAGTTTTGCGAATTTGCCGGCGCGCTGCTGTTGCCTGTTTGACTGATTCAGCTGCTCTATGGTTTTAAGGCGCTCACTTTCTTTGAAATCGGCATAGTCGTCGGCGCCAAGTTTTTGCATTGTCGCCGAACGGATGCTGTCACGCAATGTAAGATGTTGTTTCAGATAGGAATACGATTGCTCAACACCGCCCAATTTTTCATAAATCTCACTCAACGACCGGTAGATATCGCTTCGCAGTTCTATCTGAGTCTTAGGATTGACTCGTGCAAGAGCGCGGTTCATGAAGTTCAACGCCATATTATTGCGATAGTTTGCCGCTTCGATCCTGCCCATGTAATACAAGGCTTCCGATCTTATTTCGTCGCTGGTGTCGCTTTTGCTACTCGCTAGAGTTTGGAATATTCCGGTGGCCTGTTTGATTTTACCGTGGGCAAAATAAATGATTCCCCTTTGTAAATCCAGCAGTTCGATAGCGTCCGGGATATTTATAGCTTTATATATTTCACCTGCTCGGTCAAAATTCGATTCTGCCCGAATGAAATCTTCCTCTTCGATGTTGGCTAATCCCAGATTATAGTACGCATACGCGAGCTCTGACGATGGCGGAAGGGTTTTGTACAATGTGATGCTTCGGTTAAGCAGTTGATCGGCATCGTCAAACTTTTTAAGTTCGAGATATAATACGCCCAGAGCGAGAGTGGCTTTGGCTTCGGCCGATTTGTCGCGTCGTATTTTCGCAAAGTCGATCGCTTTTTGGGTGTTGTCGAGCGCTGTGCGGTAACTGTTGGTCGAGATATTGAATCGTGCCAGATCGAGATAGTATGCAATACTGTCGTTTGATGTCACGGAAGCCATCTGGGCTTTTGCGTAACACGTCGACAAAAGAAAGAGCGCTATCAAAAACAACCTCATCCGCGGGTACTATCTTTACTACTAGGGTTTAAAATTAAGACTTATTTCTTTACCGTTAAGGATATCAGATCAATAATCCGCGAAGAATAACCAATTTCATTGTCATACCAGCCAACCACTTTTACCATTTTCCCGATGACAGATGTCAGTTGCGCATCGAAAAGGCAGGAATGAGTGTTTCCAATGATATCGACCGATACGATGGGGTCGTTCGTATAATCGAGTATATTCCGAAATTCCCCCGAAGCGGCTTTTTTAAAAGCAGCATTGATTTCCTCCACCGATGTTTCACAACGCACATAACAAGTGATATCGGTGAGCGATCCGTCGGGTACCGGAACCCGTATTCCGCTACCGCCGATCTTGCCGTCCATTTCCGGAAATATTTTGGTAAGTGCCTTGGCAGCTCCCGTAGTCGTGGGTACGATCGACTGCGATGCGCCGCGCGCCCTGCGCAGGTCTTTATGAGGCTGATCATGCAAGCTTTGATCGGTAGTATAGGAATGTACAGTAGTGATGTAAGCCTGTTCGATACCGCATAACGCATCTATGATTTTAATCATTGGAGCCGCATTGTTGGTGGTACAGCTCGCATTTGAAATAATGGTTTCGGTGCCGTCAAGAATATGATCGTTTACGCCCAGTACTACAGTTTTGATGGAATCATCATCGGGCGGAGCCGATAAAATCACTTTTTTAGCGCCTGCGGCAATGTGCTTGGTAAGCTGGTCAACCGATTTAAATTTGCCCGTACATTCCACTACTACATCCACTTCCATCTCTTTCCACAGGAGATTCGTGATGTCCGGTTCATGGTAAAACCGGTAGGACTGGCGACCGATTATTATGGAATTTTCGTCAAATGAACATTCGAGTGGCAACACGCCATGAATACTGTCGTATTTGATCAGGTGCGACATCGTCCTGTTATCGGCAATGTCATTGATGGCGACGACCTCAATCGATTCGTGGTTCAGCAACAGGCGAAATAATGTGCGCCCAATGCGGCCAAAACCATTTATAGCAATGCGAGTCTTCAAGTTCCGATAGGTTTAAAGAATGTGTTTTTGGGCCTTGTACGAACTCCGAACCAACGCGCCGCTCTCAACATGTCTGAAACCCATCTCAAGTCCGATGCTTTCGTATTTGGCAAATTGTTCAGGCGTAATGAATTCCTTCACCGGAAGGTGCTTCTTGCTCGGCTGTAAATACTGGCCAATGGTGACAACATCCACATTCGCATCACGCAGGTCGCGCAGTGTTTGGATAACTTCGTCTTCTTTTTCGCCAAGCCCGAGCATTATACCCGATTTGGTTCGGCGGATGCCTTTCTCTTTTAAATATTTAAGCACGGCCAGACTGCGGTCATATTTCGCCTGAATACGCACTTCGCGGGTGAGTCTTCGCACGGTTTCCATATTATGGGATACAACTTCAGGATTCGCATCCACGATTCTGTCCAAGTGCCTTTCGATTCCCTGAAAATCCGGGATCAAGGTTTCAAGCGTGGTTTCGGGATTCATGCGGCGGATCGCTTTAACGGTTTCAATCCAAATAATGGAGCCCATATCTTTCAAATCGTCCCGGTCAACGCTGGTGATCACGGCGTGCTTGATGTTCATTATCTTGATCGAGCGCGCCACTTTTTCAGGCTCATCCCAGTCCACGGTCTCGGGCCGGCCGGTTTTTACACCGCAGAATCCGCACGAACGCGTACAGATATTTCCTAAAATCATAAAAGTAGCCGTGCCTTCGCCCCAGCATTCACCCATGTTCGGGCAGCTTCCCGATGCGCAAATAGTGTTTAATTTATATTTGTCGACCAGACCGCGCAATTCGGTATATTTTTTTCCTACCGGCAGTTTTACCTTGAGCCATTTCGGCTTGGCAACAGGCGGTAAGTTATGTTCCAGTACACTTTCCATATGTGTTTTTTGAAGCCACAAAGATAACGATTCTAGATTAGGTTTCGAGGGTTTGCAGGATCGGATTCACGAACGGCCGCTTTAAGGTTGCGCTTGAGTTGCTAAATGTTGTATGACCAAAGATGCACAGATTTTTCGCGGCACAATTTTTTATTTTTTTGTAGCTGATTCCTGCTCTGCGCTTTATCTTTTCCGCGCTGAAACGCGCAAAAAAGGATGCCGCTGCGATCAGGGCTAGGGCATCCGATTACTTTTCATATTTTTGCCAAATAAAATAAAACAACAATGGACGTAAAAGACAGCAACGGAAACATACTTGCCGATGGCGATTCGGTCACAGTGATCAAAGATCTTAAAGTTAAAGGTTCATCCGATGTGATCAAACGGGGAACAATGGTCAAAAATATCCGCCTCACCGATGATCCGGCAGAGATTGATTGCCGCGTGAATAAGACTGCGATGGTTTTGCGAACCGAGTTCGTGAAAAAAGCATAAAAAAGGCCTCCGAAGAAGCCTTGCTGTTATCGTGGTACGATCGATATCGGGAGTGTGTACAATGTGCGCACCGGTTTTCCGTTCTTAACGCCGGGCTTCCATTTTGTTTTCTGCGACTTTAATACGCGAATCGCCTCTTTGTCGAGTCCGTGTCCCGGGTTGCGCAAGACTTTGATATCGGTCATTGATCCGTCTTTTTCTATTACAAAAGATACGATGACCCTGATTGCCGACCCGTCGATTCTGGCATTGCTCAAATCGGGTTCGCGGAAGTTATTGCCTACGTATTCCAGAAACTTCCCAATTCCGCCCGGAAATTCCGGCAGCCGGTCGAGCGATGCAGTTATGACGGCCGTGTTATCGGTATCGGTTCCAGCACCATTGCCCGAATTGGTATTTGTTGTTCCCATCTGACCTGCATTTGACGTGGCACTATTTTCACCGTCGCCAATTTTCGGAGTCGGCTCCACCGCTTCGACGTTGGTCATTACTTCATCTGGATTTTCGTCGCTTTTCACTATCTCCGGATTGATCAGGCGCTCCTTGGTAACTTCCTCCTCGGGTTCCGAAAGTGGTATTAC
>JADMKR010000200.1 GCA_015478765.1 Flavobacterium sp. | reverse complement strand
AAAAGAAGGCCACGCCAATAACCGGCGCCGCTTACAGCACCTCTGAAAACAATTGGTTTAGCAGCAGTACCTTCTGCCGATAAAGACGCGTAGGGAACATTGAAATCATCGATCTCTATCCCGGCGTTTTGCCCAAATTCAATAACTACTCCAGGTTCAATGATAATGTCGGCCGATACCCTCATGACACAATCAATTATATAATCAACCGCCGCATTGGGATTATCGGTCAATATCCGGTCTTCGTTAAAATAATTACAGTCTAATGTAATTGCCGGATCCGTTTGAACAGGATCTTCCGGTACAGACTCATCATCAGAACACGACATGAACATGCCAATACTTACCCCTAGGAAAAGGGAACTTCTTAATGCTTTTTTCATTTTTGTAAATTGAAATTAATATTGTTTTATGCCTATTGGTGAAGCATTTTCGGATAAGTAAACATCAGATGTTTAAAATTCAGCTCCCAGTGTGCAATTTTTTGCAAGAGTCATAAAGAAAAAGAAACTGCCTCGCAGTAGAGACAGTTTCCGCAACCTAAAAAACTAACTTAATAAATAATGAGGTAAAACGGGCGTTTCCTCTTAAACCATTAGTGAAGCAATGCAGGAAAAGTAAACATCTGCCCGATCTATATATCTCGATCTATCTGATTTGCTTTACTTTGCGTTTACTGCGCAATACACAATAATAACCACCGAGCATTGCCAGTACTGCAAGACCCATGATCACATATATTGAAGTGTTCGGAGTAATGAAATCGATTGGGCTGTCATTTCCATACATCACAAATCCAGCCCAGTAGAAGGGATGTTGCAGATCAATGTTCCGGGTTGATTTAAGATAGTCCAGCTTCGCATTTTTAATGGCCTCCGACTTACTCTGCCCGTCTCGTAAGTGCTGATAAAACGACACCATCAACTTCCGTGTGGACTGATCCGGCGCACTCCAAAGGCTCGATACGGTTGATGGGATCCCGGCAAAGGTAAAAGCATGGCTCATTGAAATCAGGCTACCGCCATCCTTAAAGCCGCCAACACCAGTATTGCAGGCGCTCAGCACAGCCAAATCGGAATTAAAAGTATAGCCGTACAATTCTGAAATATACAACTGTGAATCTTTTTCTTTAGAGGCAAATGCCAAACTGCTCAGCTCGGGATTTTCATCATTCAAATAGGAATGCATCGACAGGTGCAGAACTGCGACATCTTTTGCACATTCCCTGAAATTTGATTTCAAAGCCAGGTCACCTAAATATGTCCGACCGGTTATCATCTGTGAAATTTCATGCACTTCCCTGCGGGCGCCACCTAATGCGACCGCCTGGTTTTGGGGCACTGCGGGACTATTTGATGATTTATACGACGGTGCGAAGAAAGCAATATTATCGGCATGCCTGCTTTTTTTTATTACTGTCGGATCTAAATACGACCAGCCCACCGAATAGGCAAAGGTGTATTTTTTGAGCAGGTAATCAGTATCGACCAATAATTCAAAAGGCAAATAATACAGAATATCGTCTGGTATAACAACAATTTTATTTTCGGCGATAGTTCCTTCCCGAAATAATCGGCGATAAATATGGTTACCCTGTCGCTTGATTGAAGTCACATCCGATGACACATCGGTTATTTTGGTCAAGTATCCGGCTATTTGTTTTTTCAAATTTTCGTAATCAGAAATTTTCGAATAGCTTACCTTATCCTGCGACAATTCAATTTTATAAAGCGTATTGCCTATCGCCTTAAATTTCAGATACACCTGGTCTTTGGGCAGCTTAAAATCGGTGAATGTATATTTTTTGGTCAGAAGACCCGCGTACGCCGGATTGCGGGCGATAAAATTGCTTTCAAGTTCTTTGAGTGATTGTTGTTCTTCAAAGATTTTCTGTTTTATCGATTCATCTTTTGACTCATAATACTTTTTGGTAAGGAACGTGATGTTCGAGCGAAGAAACTGCTCTTTTTCGAGATACGAATTTACTTTCTGATTAGATGATAACGAACGTTTTAACAGCAACTTATTCAATAAGAACCGTGCTTCGATGTTCTCCATTGCCGACAGCAGGACATTGTTTTCATAGGCAGAAAACCTGCGCTGTGTACCGGCTTCGAGAATTCCGCCGATTATCTTTGAGTAGTCATCCTTCAGCGCATTGGTTGCCGGAAGGTTTCCGATATTTTTCTCAAATTGCAGCAGCGCCAGCCAGTACAATTTTTCTTTCAGCAACTTTTCCTCACGGCTATTGCCTGAGATCGCTTCCGATATATTCACGAAAGAAGATGCATCATTAATCGCAAAACCGGGCTTAAATTTTGACAGGGCGTCTTTTTGAATGTTATAAGTACTGTCGGCAGACATTCTGGCAACTAATCGCGTAAGATGCAAAATCGCCGGACGCGGCTGTTTTAGACCAAACAAGGATTTAATCCTGACTTCCCTACTCCTATTTTCCAGAAGAGCAGACATCTGTTTTGAGGTATCGACCGAATTAATCAGTGCCAAGGCCTTACCATATTCATTTTTAAAAGTCAGCGCATTGGCGACATTGGTTGTGATCTCATTCTCAAAATCAAGTTCTTTCTGCATTTTATTGGACGCGAGTGCGTTGTTGAAGAAAAGTATAGCGCGATCAGGATTGGCTTCTATAAAGTAAAGTCCGACCGAGTTCAGGCACTGAGTATATATATCATGCTCGATATTGTCGAGATCGTTTCGTCGCTTTATACTTTCGGCTGTCCCTAAAACATTTAGCAGCTTCTGCTCATTTTTTGATGCCGAATAAAGAGCCAGGAGGTTTTGGCAGTATTGCAATTCTAATTTGTACCCAATATTCCCCTGCCGGTACGACTGTGTTTTAGCCTTGTTGTTCCTGTATAGTTGTATACTTTTATTAAAAAATCCTTCTGCAGCATTATGGTCACCGTTCTGCAGTTCCATACGCCCTAAACCTGTATATACTGCAACCTGATATTGCAAATCGGGATCTTTTACAGATGCGAATGTTCTGTTGGATTTCTTCAGGTAATAGGATTCCTGCGCCGGGATGTTTAGAAACCTGCTGCCGTAAATAAGTGATAGGTCGCGGTATGTGCTGCCCAAGGTATTGGTGTCTTTAACCGACATCCTATCATACAATGTGAGCAACGTATTGAAGTGCGTGAGCGATTCATTCAATTTGCCGAGTTCCCGTGAAATAACCCCGGCAGAGTGTAAGGTTTTACTCAGGATCAGCGTATCGGTCGTTTTGCTCTTGAGGTTGTATTCAATCGATTTGATGGTATACTGATAGGAGTCTTCCATATTTCGGAAGTAATTATGGGCCAACATGCCCAATCGCCGATAGGTTTTGGAAATCTGCACAGCATCCGATTTAGATGCTATCAATCCTTTTACTCCCTCCTTGAATAAATTATATGAATTTTCGTAATCGGTTGCAATGCGCAAATTGAGTTCGGCCTGGGTTATTTTTTCAAGTGATCTAAGGTAGAGAATGGTATTCCGATCCAGACTCGCCGCCTGGTTGAGTGCTTTCTTCCGCAGAGCCAGTGCATCAGCCCAATTGCCAGTTTCCTCGAGTAGAAACGCATTGTCGGTGGTTTGTTTCCAACTTCCCTGCGCCATGCACGTCACCGTACCCAAAATAAAAAAGAGTAGAATTGCTCGCATACATCAATTTTACCGGTTAGATTCTTAAAAGGTTAAAAATAAGGATTTTAAATTCACGTGCAACCGTAATATTTTTAAGGCTTTAATGTCGAAACATTCCTGTCGATCAACTGCTCGAGATGTTGCATTTTGCCGATCAGAAATTCCATTTGGCTTTTTAAGCTGTCATTTTCACTTTTTAATTCCTGTATGGCCTTTGCCATTGGAGCGATAAGGTCATTATAACGGACGCTGAGCATACCGTTATCGTCTGTCGAAACAATTCCGGCATTTACCGCACCAACGGCGGCGAGTGATTTTTGCACGTCCTGAGCGATGAAGCCGAATTCCAATTTTCCTGACTCATCGTTATTACGCGTATAGGACACCGGTTTTAATTGGCTGATGAACGTCAACCCCAGATTGGCAGGCAAAATATTGGATTTCCACCTCCTGTCAGATGTTACCGACCATGCTACCTGTATTCCGGCATAGGAGACCGCCGCATTACCCACGCGGACCTGGTTATTGCCTGTAGCATTCGGTACCTGTGCACCCCTTCCTATTCCGGTGTTGTTAGAGCCTGTCGTTATATTTGACAAAGCATCCCGACCTACGGCCGTATTGTAGGTTCCGGAGGTGTTGTTCCTTAAAGCAGATACCCCGGCGGCGGTATTATTTGTCCCGTTACTATTAAACCGCAGCGATGACAGGCCTACCGCTGTATTATCAAAACCGGTAGTATTGCTCAGCAGACTTGCGCTTCCTACTGATGTATTGAAGCTGCCGGTCGTATTGGCTGTCAATGCGTTTGCTCCGAGGGCTGAATTATCGCTGCCTGAGATATTATCATTTAAGCTGTTGTTTCCTATCGACGTATTAGATGAGCCTGTTGTGTTGGTCGACAGTGCAAACGCACCGGTGGCCGTATTAAACCCGCCGGTGGTGTTATTACGCAACGACTGAATACCGGCTGCTGTATTTGAACTTCCAGATGTATTTGCATTCATCGAAAAACTACCTAAAGCCGTGTTATTTATACCTGTCAAATTATGAAAGAGCGAAGAGTTTCCGACGGCGACATTTCCACTTGTCGTCACACTGCTAGTAAGTGCCGACACCCCTATCGCGACATTTCCCGAACCTGTTGTATTGCTGCTCAGTGCCAGAGCTCCAACTGCTGTATTGTTAGTTCCTAACGTGTTATCAAGCAATGCAGAAATACCGGATGCAGTATTATGCCATCCCGTTGTACTGTTCCTGAGTGCGCTAGTACCCACCCCTACGTTTCCAAAACCTGTCGTATTAGAGGATAAAGCATTGGCGCCAGTCGCAGTGTTGAAAGATCCCGCTGAATTCGACCTAAGCGCAAAAGCTCCTGTGGCGGTATTTCTGTTTCCTGAAGTATTAAAACTTAGCGCCTCCTGGCCCACAGCCGAGTTCTCATTACCCGTGGAATTAAACTCCATGGAAGACGTTCCGATAGCCGTGTTATCATTACCGAAGGTATTTGTAAACATCGCATAAGTTCCAATCGCTACATTATTGTTGCCGTCTGTATTAAAATATAATGATCTGAAACCTGCGGCTACGTTATTGCTTCCGGTTTGATTGTATTCAAGAGCCAAGGCGCCTGTCGCCGTATTTTGGTTCCCGGAAATGTTCCTTGTCAACGCAGATGTTCCAATTGCAGTATTAAAACTCCCGACCACGTTACTACGCAACGTTCCTACACCGATGGCGGTGTTTTGGCTTCCGCCAATATTAAAAGACAGCGCATCTATACCGTAGGATGTGTTTGAATTACTTAACCTGCCCGCTAAGATATTGTTCCGCTTGAAGACAATATCTACATCATCGGTCGTACCCATGAAATGCGTAGTGGGATTCGTACCTGCATTGCCCGTCACTTTCCACTCCGATCGCGACGAACCCAATTCCGTCCACATTGTCCCATCCCAAAAATAAAAACCGGGAAAAACATTATTTGGAGCCACACCAGCAGTTGCGCTATTATATACTACTTCCGAAACCACGGGAGTGATCACTGTAGCCACATTTCTGGACGTCAGCGCCACCCTGGGAATCACCAAACCATCATTCGCCGAAATAATATCCAGGGCACCATCGGGATTGGTGGTACCAATGCCAACCTGCGAATGCGCAAGTCCGAGCCACAGAAAAAAGATGACAACAAACAGATTTTTCATGATTTTACTTTTTATCTAGGTTTCCCGACGCCGGCCTGTCCGAACACCTATGAACTGTGTTGCCGTAACGGTCGCGTGGAGTTGATACCTCAACCGCCCAACAAACCTGGTGACTTCTCCATGTCTGTTGAAATTTTACAGGTATCTATAAATTGAATTTCACCCCGGCAAGAAGAACGAGTTGGTCATAATCACTCACTACATATTTTATTTCTGCAAACGGCAGCCATTTCTTACCAAGGTTGAAATTAGTACCACCGCCGATATTCAAACCAATCTTTCCCTCGCTGGATGAGGCGCCACCAATTCCGAAACCAAAATCGTCGACTTTTACCTTAACACTTGTGTAATTAATCCCGGCTAATCCGTAGAAACCGAAAATCTCATGCTCCATAAAATAATAGTTGGCGTTGCCATTGATTTCGAATATCGTGGTCTTTACGTAAGTGTGGTCATTCGGAAGATAATAGATAAAGCCCGGCGCAATGGTCAGTTTGTCCATGATTGGGAATTCGGCATTTACGCCAAAACCCGCCGATTCAATTTCGGATCCAAAAGCCAGAAAACCGCCCAAACGCGTTTCTTGCTGAGCCGAGGCATAAAATGTTGCAAAGCAGGCAAAACAAAGAGTTGTAATGAATTTTTTCATAATTTTAAACGAATTTATTTTTAAAATGTTAATATTTGCAGCAACTGCTGACACTCTTTAGTGTAATGTTTACCCGCAAGTAAACACACCGCCAAAAAAAAATATTGGATGCTTACTTTATAGATAATCGCAGCACTAATGATTGATGATGCCCCTACAATCCGAATGCTGAAGACCGGTGACGAAAAAGTCATCCGCCAGGTGTATGACGGTTATAAACCAGGGTTTATGTTGTTCGCCAAAAAATATTCACTCGGCGATGACCTGATCCTTGATATATATCAGGACGCTATGATCGCATTGTGTGAGAATGCGCGCAAAGGAAAGTTGGATGCGCTCAAAAGTTCATTAAAGACCTACTTTTTCGCCATAGGTAAATACATGATCTACGCTAAACTCAAAAAAGAAGATAAGACGACTTGGTTTGAACAAATAGAAGATGTGCATTTCGAATGGGAGCTTTCAGATGAAGAAGATAATGAAAGTATCCAGATCTTGAATCAGGCATTTGAAGGTTTGGGAGCTCAATGCAAGCAGATTTTAAAACTGTTTTATTATGAAGAAAGAAATCTGGACGAAATCACGGTCCTGATGGACTACGAGAATAAGGATGTAGCCAAAAGCCAGAAATCGAGGTGCTTAAAACAGTTGAAAGCGTTAACTAAACGACCACCTAATGACTAATGATGATTTAATACAAAAATATTTTGAGAACCGGCTTTCCGCTCAGGAAGTAGCGTCATTTGATGCTTTGCTTGCATCGGACACCGAATTTGCGGCCGAGGTTCGTTTCCAGCAAAATCTAAAAAAAGCTATATCTGCCCAAGAGCGGAATAAACTGAAGGAAAAGTTCCAGTCTTTCGAATCAAAAAAGACGACCTTTCCAAATTGGTTGGCGTACGCCGCCAGCATTTTGGTTATTTTGGGAATTACGTACTGGATTTACATGCTTAATCCGTCTGACGAGAAATTATATAGTGAGTACTTTGAAACGTATCCAAATGTTGTCGAACCGATAATACGAAACAATAACGGCGAAACCACCATAAGAACACGGGCCTTCGCCGCATATGAAAATGGTGCCTACGAAACCTCCGCTGCTATTTTTAGCAGTATCGCCGACAATTCAGATGATGGTACTGCACGCTTTTATCAAGCACTTTCATTGATGAATATCGAGCGGACGACCGAAGCGGCAAAGATTTTATCGGACACCGACTGGTCACCAAGGTATAGTGACAAGGCACTGTGGTATTTGGGATTGTGCCAGCTTAAACTGGGTGAGATTGAAAAATGTAAAACTATACTGCGTACCATCGTGAATTCTAAAGGCTATCATTCTCAGGAAGCAGGTGAGTTACTGGCAAAATTATAACAGAAGCCAATGGCAATTTAGCCAGCGACACTGTCAAATTTGGGATGACACGTCGGCCAGTAAACAAACAAAGTTGCATTTATGGCCGCAGTACTAACGCATTGACTGGAACCGAAAACTCTTTACTTTTCTAGCCTTTCTCAAAACTATACCAAGATAAGAAACTAGTCACAACCACCATCGGTTGTACAACCCGGACCTTCAATACTATTCAGTGCGGCCGGATTTTCCTGTTTCCATTCGCTATACGTCGATTCAATGGTTTGCAAAAACACGACGCTTTCCTGTGCGCCGGAAATAGCTGCCTTGCGATTGAACACGAAAAAAGGAACACCGCGAACACCCAACAACTGCCCTTCTGCAATGTCGGCTTTGACGTCGGCGGCAAACAGATCACTTTCCAATGCCGATCGTACACCATCCGCAGTTAGGCCGATCTTTGTTCCCAATTCAATTAAAACATCATAATCATCTATGTTTTTGCCTTCGGTAAAATAAGCCTTGAATAGCAGTTCTTCCGCTTCATTTTGTTTATTATTTGACTTGGCATAATGGGCGAAACGATGCGCGTTAAAAGAGTTGGCTACGATTGCCTGATCGAAATTAAACGTCAGTCCGGCATTCATGGCTATCTGCGAAACCTGACTGTTCATGCTTTGGGCTTGCTGCAAACTCATGCCTTTATGATCTGCGAGAAACTGGTAAATGCTTTTAGAAGGATCCGTTTCCATGTCTGGCGATAATTGGAAACTCTTCCATTCTACTACTATAGCATTTTTTTGTGGAAATTGTTCCAATGCTTTTTCAAACTTTCTCTTTCCGATGTAGCAAAAAGGGCACATCACATCACTCCATATTTCTATTTTCATTTTGCTGTTTTCCATGGTGGGTATATTAAATTAGAAAGAGGTTACAAGTGGCTTTGTATTGTAAGCCTGCCGAAAAATAATCAAAGATTTATTCAAAATACTGCAATTTACAAAAATAAGGATGCCTAATAATTACAATGTCGCACAGTCAGTTGTTTCATTAATCTATTCAATTCGGATCGATAGCAACGGAATTTCACTTAGTGAAGCCATTATCCGGGTTTTGCTGCGGTGAATAAGGGACTGCCAAAATCCATATCGCTGTGGGATCATTATAAGCAGGTCGGCGTTTATCCGGTTGGTCTCGTTCTTAATTTCATCAATGACGAAATTAGATTCACGGGGCATATATGAATGCGGAATGCCTTCCAATGCTTGATTAACCTGGTCAGTCAAATGCTCTAATCGCGTGGATTCCTCCGCTGACTTTAATTTATTTTGAACGTGAAAAACCTCCACTTCGGCACCCATTATTTGAGCAAAATGTCGGACGTCCTGTAAAATCTTAGCGTTGATTCCCCGTACAACATCGCATGCAAACAATATCGATTTAACAGGTTTGAAAACCGTATTCAACGGTATACTTAAAATGGGAAATTTCAGCTTTAGGATTGACGTTGTGTGGGAGTTTGCAAACAAATCCTGACCTAGTGACTGCGCCGATGTTCCAATAATGATCATCGCTGCCTTGTATTTCGAAAATAAGGTTTCCAAATCGTCGGTCAGCTGCAAAAAACCAGATTCATATTCAACTTTTATCGCGTATTTTTCGGATAAATCCGCTGCCCTTTGCTTTAACAATAACCGATTGTTTATCAGAAGTTCCTTAAAGACAGATGCGGGAAGTCGGCCATTGGAAACATGTGTTGGTATCGAGAATGAATTGAAAAGTACTACATCCGTGCTCAAATGCTTCGCGGCGGCACCCGCATATTCTACTGCATTTTCAGACTCTATAGAAAAATCTGTCGCTACAATTAAAGTTTTCATCATAATAATAATTTGAGAGATCATACGTGCAAACCATGCACAAAATATTTCAATAAAAAAGGTGCCTGAAACGACACCTTTAATTCAGTTTATTAATGTATGCTATGCGTGTGATCATCGGGGTTGTAATTTGCCTGCAGCTCTGCGAGTTTCTTTTTGCCGTATGCTATTCTGGTAATTACCACAAAAAGGACAGGAACAATAAAAATTGCCAGAAAGGTAGCGGCTGTCATGCCGGCTGCAACTGTCCAGCCAATGGTTTGACGAGAAACCGCACTCGCGCCGCCTGAGAAAATCAGCGGCAGCACACCTAGTATAAATGCCAGCGAAGTCATCACAATCGGCCTTAACCGCAATTTAACCGCATCTATGGTTGCTGCTATCAGTTCCATTCCCATATCAACGCGTTCTTTTGCAAACTCTACGATCAGGATCGCGTTTTTGGCCGCCAGACCGATCAAAGTGATCAATCCGATCTGCGCATAAATATTATTGTCAAGGTGCGGCAAGAATGTAAGGGCCAAAATTGCTCCGAATAAACCCAGCGGAACACTCAAAAGGATAGAAAACGGGACAGACCAGCTTTCATATAAAGCGACCAGAAGCAGGAAAACCACAATGATAATTAACGCAAATATGCTAGCGGTCGCATCGCCGGATTCTTTCTCCTGATCACTAAGACCCGAGAAATTGTAACGATAGCCCGCCGGAAGTTCTGCCGCCGCCACTTCCTCCAAAGCTTTAAGCGCATCCCCGCTACTATAGCCCTGCTGGGCGGCACCACCAACTTCAATTGACCTGAAGAGGTTGAAATGGTTGATAATGGAAGGGTTTTCTTCTTTCTGGTAGGTTACCATAGTAGCGAGTGGCACAGGTTGGCCTGATGTATTTTTAACGTACAGATTGTTTAAGTTTTCGATGTTGCTTCGATATGTAGTGTCGGCCTGCGATACTACCCTAAAGTTTCGGCCATACCGCGTAAAGTCATTAATATAACTAGTTCCGAAATTGGCTGCAATTGTGCCGTAAACATCTCCAATGGAAACACCCATCTTTTTCACCTGCTCCCTGTTAACCTTAATCTTATAATTCGGCGTTTTCGAATTAAATAACGTATATGCCATCCCGATTTCAGACCGTTGGTTGGCTGCGCCGATGAACTTTCCTGCAACTCCCTCGAAATTTTTTATATCACCTGTCTGCAATTCCTGAAGCTGTATGGCAAAACCACCGCTGATACCCAATCCGGGAATGGGAGGCGGTTGCACTGCAAGGATGGTTCCGTCCTGATCTGCTGCGAACTCCTGACTCACGCCAGCGATAATTTCGGCAACCCCTTTTTCACGTTGGTCCCATTTTTTCAACTGAACAAAGAAAGTGGCGGCATTCGATTTGAAAGAACTATTCAAAATATTGATTCCTGTAATGGATGTAACACCCGATATCTCCGGATTTTTCTCACGGATAGTATTAGATACCCGGTCGACAAATTCCTGTGTGCGCACTGTCGATGACCCTTCGGGCAATGAAGCGCCCATTATGAATACACCAGCGTCTTCCTTCGGAATAAAACCCGATGGTTTCGCCGAAAACAAACCGATTGTAGCGACGAAAATACATGCAAGGAAAACCATTACAAGCGGCGTTTTTCGTAAACACCATCGCACATTGTCGGAGTATTTGTAAGTTACGCGCGCAAACCAGGCATTGAATCTATAGAAAAACCGGTTTAACCCTTTGGAGTCCTGACTTAATTTTGTTGGTTTTAAAAGCATCGCACACAGAGCCGGTGTTAACGAAAGTGCCACAAACGCCGATATCAATACTGAGATCGCGATCGTAATCGCAAATTGCTGGTACAACTGACCTACCATGCCCGGTATAAATCCGACAGGAATAAATACCGCCGCCAAGATCAAAGCAATGGCAATTACCGGCGCGGTAATATCACGCATCGCTTTTTTGGTTGCTTCTACCGGCGAGAGGCCCTGGTCGATGTAATGCTGTACTGCCTCGACGACCACAATTGCATCATCGACTACAATTCCGATGGCCAGTACAAATCCGAACATTGTAAGAACGTTTATCGTAAAGCCCATTAAGGTAAAGAAAATGAATGTTCCGATAATCGAAACCGGTATTGCCAGGATCGGAATTAATGTAGCCCGCCAACTTTGCAGAAAAAGAAATACTACTATAGTTACCAATAGTATTGCCTCCAATAGAGTTATTAAAACTGAATTGATGGATTCGTTCACAATCGATACGGTTTCGTACCCAATCACATAATCCATATCGGCCGGAAACGATGCTTTCAAATTATCCAATGCTTCGTAAATACCTTCGGCAGTTTCAACTGCGTTTCCACCCGGCGTTTGCATAATCCCCATCATCGCCGATGTGTCGCCATTTACTTTGGAGGTGATATTATAGGCAAACGATCCTAATTCCACGCGGGCGATATCTCTTAAATATACCGAAGCGCCGTTGCCATCCGTTTTGACGATTATGTTTCGGAATTCGTCCTCGGTGCTCAATGCACCATCTAATATGACCGCGTACTCAAAAGTCTGATTTACTTGCTGCGGCGGCCCCCCAACACTACCACCGGGAACCCGCGTATTCTGTTCCTGGATCGCTGCCGATACCTGCGCCGGCGTGATACCCAAGTTTGCCATTTTACCGGCATCCATCCAGATACGCATACTGAAGGGCTGGCCAAAAGCCATCACATCACCCACTCCCGGGACGCGTAACATGGCATCCCTTACATAAAGGTTTGAGTAATTGGCCAGGAATTTCTGATCATAAGTTCCGTTAGGCGACGTTAAACCGAGAACCATCAACATATCAGTGTTGGCTTTTTTGGTCGTTACACCTAACCTTCTTACAGGTTCCGGCAGCGAGGGTTCAGCGATCCCCACCCTGTTCTGCACATCGAGAGCCGCAATATCAATGTCGGTTCCAACCTCAAATGTTACCGTAATGTTTGAGCGGCCGTCAGAAGTACTCGATGAGGTGATGTATTTCATCCCGGGAGTACCATTGATCTGACTCTCAATAGGCGTTGTCACGGTTTGTTCAACAGTCTGCGCATCAGCTCCGGTGTAATTGGCAGTTACGGAGACAGTCGGAGGCGCAATGTTAGGATATTGACTTATAGGCAGACCTGTTAAAACGAGGGTGCCCACAAGTACAATAAGTATGGAGATGACGATGGCCATTGCCGGTCGCCTGATGAAAATATCTGATATCATGTTTTTGGTTTATTGCATTATTTTGTTGATGGAGACGTAGGAGCTGCGGAACCGGTGGCAGCTTGTCCTTCAGCAGGTGCTGTCGGTTGTATTACCGAACCGGAGCGAAGTTTCATAATTCCGTCAGAAACAATAATTTCACCTTCCTTTAAACCCTCCCGGATGACAACACGATCCTGAACCTGACTGCCTAACTCGACAATTCTCTGCTCTACTTTGCTGCTGTCGGCTACTACAAATACCGAATACGTCCCCAACTGTTCTGATACAGCCCGATGAGGAATCACAATTTGAGGCTGAGCTGCTTTGTTCAATACTCTGACATTGCAGGTCATCCCCGCAATCAAAACTCCTGACGGGTTGGGATAGCTTATCCTGACTTTAATTGTTCCCGTACCGGGATCAACCGCTCGGTCGATAGTGATGATACTGCCGTAAACAGCATACTCTTTTCCATTTTGCTCGATGCTGAAGATTGAATCCTTGAGCGTCCCAGCAGCATTCTTCTGCAATTCCAAAAACCGTTGGATATCCCTTTGATTCACCGAAATATCCACTGCCATTGGGTCGTTGGTCGAAACAGTATTCAGTAAAGTAGAACCCGGCGACACCAGCGATCCTAATTTTACCTGTGAAATTCCGATCGTTCCGCTAAGAGGCGAAACAATAACTGCCCGTTTTAAATTGGCTTGCGCAGTAGTAAGCATCGCCCGGGCGGATGCAACCTGAGACGAGGCATTGGCCAAATCTGTCAGCGCGTAATCAAGGCGTTGCTGTGCAATAGCTTCTTTCTGGGCCAAATTAGTGTACCGCTGCGCATCTTTTCTAGCTTTTGACTCGTTTGCTAATGCAACATCAAGGCTTGCTTTGGCAGCATTGTAAGCTCCTTGGTAATTTGTACGGTCGATTTCGTATAAGCGCTGGCCTTTCGTAACCTTTTGACCATCTGTAATATAAATCGAAGTAATATAACCTCCTACCTCTGCTCTAAGCTGCACTTCGTTTAAAGGCACTACTACGCCCGGGTATTTATCGGTAGTTGTGACCGCTTCTTTGATCACCGTATAAGTTGTGACAGGTACTGCGGGTGGCGCCGCCTGTTTATCTGACTGATCTGAATTTCCGCAAGATGCCAAAAACAGGGAACTTAAAATTATTAAACCAGATTTTATTGAATGAAATTTCATTTGCTGTTAGTTATTGTTTATTGAAATTGTTCCCAACGCTTGTTTTACATCAAGTTTGGCCGATAGTACGTTATAAAGCGAGTTAAGATAGTTAACCTGTGCGGTCCTGAGATCGATCTCAGACGTCATCAAATCAAGATATGCCCTGATGCCTTCGTCATATTGCAGTTTGATAATAGTATATACTTCCTCGGAAATGGCGACATTCTCTTTGGCTGTTTGCCAGTCATTCAAGTTCGCTTTATAGGAAGCAATGGCAAGTTCATATTGGCTGTTGATTTGATTTTCGGTATCTTCAATTTCGAGATCAAGCCGGTCTTCCAAAAGTTGCGAGATTTTTATTTCCTGAATTCGCTTTGTGCCCGAAAAAATCGGAAGCGATAATCGTAACCCTACAACCGATCCCGGAAATGACTGATTATACAAATTACTGAAATCGTCATCGTTATACGCCAGGTTGTAGTTGTAGAAACCTGAAAGTGCTGGCAAAAACTGCAGTTTATTATATAACGTGTTAATTTGCTGTAGTTGCTTTTGAGTTTGAAGCTGACGGAATTCAACGCGATTTTGATAATTTAAAACCTCAGTGGTGTCCAATAAAGCGGTGGCCTCCATTTCCTGGCCGTTAAATGACAAGCTTAAATCGCGTGCAGGTTCGTACCCGATCAGCGCTTTTAAATAGGCATATTTATATTTCAGCAATTCTGTCGTGCGCTTCAGGTCGGCTTTTGAATTGCTGACACTGATTTGCGCTCTTTGATAGTCGGTTTTGTCGACGAGACCCACATCATAGCGTGCCCTGGCATCGTCGAACTGCTTTTCGAGCCGGTTTATATTCTCGGAAATGATCAACAGTTGCTCCTGGCTGGTTAAAATATCATAGTACGCCTTACTGACTTCAACCACGGTATTAATTTCCTCATTTTCGGTATTAAGATCATATTGCTCCCTGTAATACTTTGCAGATTTGGCTGCTTGTATCAATCCCGCATTCAAAATCTGCTGATCTGCGCGTAATGTAAGTCCGGAGGTATTTTTTGTTCCTAACGTAATATAAGACGTTTCATCGCCAATCGTTAGCGGACTCACCTGCTGCTTGAGGTTGTGATCAAGCGACGCGTTCGCACCTACCTGCGGAAGCCAGCC
>JADMKR010000199.1 GCA_015478765.1 Flavobacterium sp. | reverse complement strand
TGGAAAACGATGTAGATAATCATACCACGCCGAAACTCACTTTACTATTCAAAGCACGAAATCACCTGCGAATCAACTTTAAACTTTTAAACTTTAAACTTTCTAACTTGTCCGCGTGAGGGATGACAGTGGCATCCTTTTACGGAGCCTGCGCAGTAAAAGATACAACGGACAGCCCGACCCGAGTCTGTGGAATTATGATATCAGCAGTAGTATTGTGGCGAGGGGCACGCCCTAACAGTCGCCATTTTTCTCATGGCAGTAGGCGCACACAGAACTCATAACACATTCAGAATGCTTGGGGTTAGTAGGTCGGCAGGTTTCCCGTCCCAAAAATGAAAGTGCACTTCCGGCCTCCGTCCACATTTTTTTTGGTAATGCAGCCATGAGATCCTTTTCGATTTTAGTCGCGTCTTTTCCATTGGTGATCCCCAGCCTCGGTGCCACCCGTACCACGTGCAGATCGCACATAATCCCTTCGAGTTCGACCCCAGCCTCGCGCATAATGACGTTTGCCGATTTTCGGCCAATGCCTTTCAATGCCGTCAACTCTTTCATTGTGGTTGGAATATTTTTATCATCACCAACAGCCGTCGCGATATTTTGCAGCCAGTCGGCTTTTTTGCGATGGCCGCGTACCTTGGATATATACGGAATTATCTCGTCAGTACTTGCTTTCGACAATGCTTTCATATCAGGAAAGGCCTCAAATAACGCTGGAGTCAATTTGTTGATATTCGCATCCCGGTCCTGCGCCGCAAGTACGACCATCACCGTTAGCTGATACAAATTTTTATAATCCAATACATGCTTATGGCCGCGATATCTATCGATCAGTTCTTTAAAAGCCTTTGGCCAGTCGACCGGTTGTTGCGCCGGATCCATGACCTATTTTTTAAAATCGACCGACAGTGAATTTACACAATATCGCGTTCCGGTCTCGGTGGGACCGTCGTCGAAAACATGGCCGAGATGGCTTCCGCAGGTTGCACACAAAATCTCGGTACGCATCATTCCGTGAGTGGTGTCCTTTACATATTCCACTTTTCCCGGAATGGATTCGTCGAACGATGGCCAGCCGCAAGATGAATTGAACTTGGAATCACTTTCAAATAGCGCTTCGCCACAAGCGCCACAAACATACGTGCCTGCGTCGAAGTGAAGGTTGTATTTTCCAGAGTGTGGAAATTCGGTGCCTTTTTCCCTTAGTATCTTATATCGGTCAGCGCCGAGTTCCTGTTTCCACTGTTCTTCTGACTTCTTTATTTTATAGTCCATAATTTTGAAATTTTTACGTTTTCGGAATAAATTTAATGGCGACCGAATTGGTACAATAACGCTTACCGGTTGTTTCTTTGGGTCCGTCATCAAAGACGTGTCCGAGGTGTCCACCGCAACTGGCACAAGTAACTTCCGTACGGGTCATCCCAAATGAACTATCGTTGTGATAATCCACGCTTCCATCGATAGCTTTATCAAAAGACGGCCACCCGCAATCCGATTCAAATTTCGTAGCCGATTCAAAAAGTACGTTATTACAGGCGGCGCAAACGTAAGTGCCGGTTTCGAAATTATCAACGTATTCGCCACTAAAAGGCCGCTCAGTACCCTTTTCGCGAAGGACATGGAACTGCTCGGGCGTGAGTTGTTTTTTCCACTGCGCTTCGGTTTTTTCTACCGGATGCGACGGTGGTCTTTTCTTTTGTTGCCCTTCACAGGATGTTATCGTGAAGGTAAGCAGAAGCAGTATTAGTAATTTCATTTGTATCATTTGTTATAAATTCTATTGTCTTGTCGATTACCTTTTCATTGCCCAGTATTTTCCTATGTCCAAGGTTTTGGGTGATCATCAATTGCCCGTTTTTGAGATGTTTGTGAATGTTTTCAGCAGATGTCACCGGAACCTCAATATCACCTTCATCATGGATGACCAGTACAGGAATATCGACTTGAGCAGCAGCATGATATGCCGAATAATTATCCATGCTTTCATCTGTATTTCGTTCGAAATGCTGCCGCATTAACGAGGTGTATTTAGTATTGAGTTTTAATTTGTTGATGAAATCCGACATTATATCTTCCACGACATCGCCGCTGCCGATGGTCACTAGCCGCTGTATTTTAAAACCTCTTTTGACTGCATTCAGTAGTGACATACCACCGAGCGAATGTCCAACCGCAACCTCGAATGGTCCGTATTTTTTATCTATTTCAAAGATGCAGGATACGAATTCGGGCATCAGCGTTGTTTTGCCATCCGATTTTCCATGCGCCGGTGCGTCAAAACTGACTGTGGAATAACCTGCGGAAAGCAGCGCATCGGCAATTTTAAAAAGCTGTGTTCCACGGCCCGACCAACCATGAACCAGCAATATTTTGCGGTCGCTTTCGCCATAATGGTATGTCGCAATATTTTTACCGATATCGTGTACGTCAATAAATTCGACTTTGGAATTTTCTTCCATATGTAGCTCTCGCTTTGGAAGTTTGTGTCGTATGGGAGTCGTAAACAGGCGCGCGGCAAATTTGACCGCCGCTTCATCGGAAAAAAAAGATAAAACTTTTGCCGTAATGATTAACGGGGTAGGCACTTTGGTATTTATCGGTGCCTTTTTCATTTTTGCGGCCATTGTATCTTTTTAATGCAAGTTATTAATTATCATTTTTGAACCCACCAGCCGTGTCATAAAATTACCTTAAATTGCAGAGTAACCTCACAAACCAAATCAGGAAGATCAATATGAATAATGTACAGATATATTCCCGATTTACCGATTACGACATCACACTGTTCTCTGCAGGAAAACATTTCAATTTGTTCGAAAAATTTGGTGCTCATCTGATT
>JADMKR010000198.1 GCA_015478765.1 Flavobacterium sp. | reverse complement strand
CCATTCCTGCGGTCCTGAACTTCCCGGTATAAATTTCCTCGACCGTAATTTTCTGCTGGGCAAAAACAGGAGTGCATAGCAATAATAGAAAGAGCAAAAGCTTATTTGAATTCATATAATTTCGTGTGGGTAAAAAACTGTCAATTTTAGTGAAAATTTTGCAATTATCGCGGTTTTTATTTGTTAAATGCATTCACGAACTACAGTGAAGAAAACTTGGAGACTTACCACATCCTAATACTCTTGGCAATCCATAAAGTTTTCCTAAAGAAATGTTATCTTTTTGGGTATTGATATCGTGAGGCCTAACTTGAGCGCGAACTTAAAAAACATTTATCATGAGAAAATTTTTACTCTTTCTAACGTTTTGTCCTGCTTTTTTTTACGGACAGGTATTTCAGGAAAACTTTGATGGTAACGGCCCCGGATTTACGGCCTGGACTGTCATAGACGTAGATGGCCAAACACCCGCCGACGCCGTCTCATATATTACTACTGGATGGAACCGAATAGACAAGGATGGCCCGGACGGAAGTTTTGGCGGTCCTGCGGGAGATCACGCTGCGATGAGTACGTCCTGGTATGAGACTCCTGGAACATCCAACGACTGGCTGATTTCTCCGCAAATCGATCTCGCGGGCCTGACCACCGCTTTCATACAGTGGGATTCAAAAGCTCAGGATGCTGATTTTCCCGATGGTTATGTTCTCAAATTAGCACCTAACGGAGGAAATACGGTTGCCGACTTCACCGTCGACCTTTTCTCGACAATCGCAGAAAACCCAACTTATACTAGCCGGATGGCCGATCTTACGGCATATGTCGGTCAAACGGTGCGAATAGCATTTGTAAATAATTCGACCGATAAATTCATTCTGATAGTTGATAATATAGTTGTTACCGAAGAAGAACCTGTAATCCCAATAACATACTGTACTGTTGACTTTTTCGTCGCTGAAGCCATAACTTTAGTAGAAGTTGCCGATCTCAACAATCCAACGCCGCCGTCAAACTCTGAAATCTACATCGATTATACGAGCATGGTGGTAAATATGACTGCGGGCGAATCATATCCAATCGCGCTCGAAGGTTTTACCGATGGTAATTTCGAAAATTTCTTCTCAGTTTTCATCGACTGGAATCAAAATGGTAATTTCGACGACGCAGGTGAATCGTACGAGATAGGCTCAATCACCAACTCAACCGGTACCGACGGCATCCAGGCAACAGGAACGATAGCCGTACCAGCCGATGCTTTAGCAGGCAATACCCGAATGCGCGTGATTAAAAATTACGACGAATCGCCTACCGATGGCTGTTTTGTCGACGCGTTCTTTGGCCAGACTCAGGATTATACGGTGGCTGTGGCTTCTTTGGCAACACCTACATTTGATTCGGCAACCTTTGCACTGTATCCAAACCCGGCGAGCGAATTAATCACATTACGATATAAAAACCCAATTGACCAAGTGGTTATCTATAATTTTTTAGGTGCCGAAGTTGCGCGATACAGTAGTTCTGCGACCGAAGTAAGTTTAAACGTAGAAACTTTGTCAACGGGCGTGTATGTCGTTAAAGTACAAAGCGCAGGCGCAGTGAAAACTGTGAAAATGATCAAACAATAAATAATTTATAAATTTGTGAAAATGCTGCGGTACTAACTGCAGCATTTTTTTTTATAGTTTGTTAGGCCAATTTCAATTCACTGTAAAATGTATCTTTGCAGATAAATCACGACTAATGAACGATGCAGTTATCGGGTTTTCCAAACTTTCCAAGCAGGAGAAAATCAAGCTTATCGCCGAATCCTATTTTTCCGATCCTTCGGCGGCCATTTCCACTCTGAAAAATTATTGGAATTCAGATGAGCAACTTCAGAAATTGCACGATGAGTTCATCGAAAATACCATATCCAATTTTTATTTGCCTTTTGGCGTCGCTCCCAACTTCCTGATCAATGGCCGTTATGTTACGGTGCCAATGGTGATAGAAGAAAGTTCGGTAGTGGCGGCAGCTTCAAAAGGCGCCAAATACTGGGCATCCCGCGGCGGATTTAAAGCAACCGTCATCAACACCGAAAAAATCGGACAGGTGCATTTTACCTTCAATGGCGACAGCCATAAATTACAGCGCTTTTTTGTCGAAATCACACCAAAATTCCACGCATCCACCGAACGCCTTACGCGCAATATGAAAGCACGCGGCGGTGGCATCAAAAATATCGAACTTCGCGATAAAACAGCACTGATTCCTGGCTATTATCAAATACATGCAACATTTGAAACAGCCGATTCGATGGGCGCCAACTTTATAAATTCGTGCCTGGAACAATTCGCAAATACATTAAAGGACGAAGCTGCGAAGCGAGCCGACTTTACCGAAACCGAAAGCCAGATAGAAATCGTAATGAGCATATTGTCTAACTATGTGCCCAATTGCATTGTACGTGCCGAGGTGAGCTGCCCGGTCAAAGATTTAGCCGATAAGTTTATCGATAATCCGCATGAATTTGCCGAAAAGTTCATCCGCGCTGTGCGAATTGCCGAAGTGGAGCCATTTCGGGCCGTCACCCACAATAAGGGAATCATGAACGGAATCGACGCAGTGGTCCTGGCAACAGGAAATGATTTCCGCGCAGTAGAAGCCGGAATCCATGCGTATGCCGCAAGATCCGGCCAGTATGCAAGCCTGTCACACGCAAAAATCGAGAACGAAATCTTCACCTATTGGCTGGAAGTCCCGCTTGCTTTGGGAACCGTTGGCGGGTTGACATCATTGCACCCTTTGGTCAAATTGGCGCTTGAAATGCTCGGAAACCCATCGGCTAAAGAATTGATGGAAGTTGTAGCCGTGGTAGGTCTGGCTCAAAATTTCGGCGCACTGCGATCGCTTACCACGGTCGGGATTCAGCAAGGTCATATGAAAATGCACCTCAACAATATCCTGAACCAAATGCAGGCAACCGATGAAGAACGACAATCGGTACGCAAGCATTTCAAGTCGCACGCAATTTCACATAGTGCCGCGGTCAGTTTTATAGAGAATCTTAGAAATAATTAGGAGCTTTTCCTGCTGTTTGCTATATCTTTTTCATTTCCTGCCATGGTTAAAACCATTCGCAGCAAATGAAAAAGGATACCGCGGCCATCAGGGCTAGGCATTCTACATCAATCGAAATATGAACCAAAGATTTTACAGCAACGGCAAACTACTCCTGACAGCAGAATATATAGTCTTGGACGGCGCCACCGCGCTCGCCCTACCTACAAAGTTCGGACAAGACCTCATCGTAACTAAAGGAACCGGTAGTGAAATACGGTGGATTAGCAAGGACGCCGACAAAAGCATTTGGTTTGAAGGCACCATCCCGTTTGATGCCATAACCAATCCAAATTATGTACAGCGTACAGACAGTGTCGAAAATACATTACTTGAAATAATGCGCGAAGCGTATCTGCTCAACCCTAACCTAATCCGGGATGCCGACGGCTATACAATCGAAACAAACTTGACTTTCCCAAAACATTGGGGACTGGGCACGTCATCGACATTAATTAACAATATTGCGCAATGGCTGCAGATAGACCCTTTTAAATTATTGGAGAATAGCTTTGGCGGAAGCGGATATGATATCGCGAGCGCTCAGCATGATTCGCCCATCCTGTATACACTGGATAAGGGCAATCGAATAATTCGTCCATTGGAATTCAATCCGAAATTTGCACATGATCTGTACTTTGTTTATTTGAACAAAAAGCAAAGTAGCAAGGGCGCCATTGCCTCCTATTACAATAACAAGCCGGTAAATATCGGAGATATCATTGCCGAAAGCAACCAGATAACGCAGGCCATACTGCGGGCAACTCACATTGGCACTTTAGAAATTGCAATGCAGCGACACGAAAATCTCATTAGCAGTATTTTGGAAATGGAAACCGTAAAAGAAGCATTGTTCCCGGATTTCCCTGGCGCCATTAAAAGTTTAGGCGCCTGGGGCGGCGACTTCATATTGGCTACAGCCCCGTCAGACCCATCCCGTTATTTTATCGACCGCGGATTTACCACCGTAATTCCATTTTCAAAAATGGTTCTATAAAAAAATCCCGTCGCTTTCGGGACGGGATTTTCTATATCTGAAATTCTTTATTTAATAGTTGAATCGGGATCTGTTGTCTTCGATTTCTGCTTCTTCTTTCAAAGCCGGAACCAGACGGCCCGCGAATGACATTCTCTGGCCTTTCACTTTATTCACATAATCAATATGGCTTTGCAAAGCGGGTGCCTTAACAACCTCTTTCGTCATGATGACAAAAACACCCGTATTGCCTTCGATTGGCTCTGATACTTTGTTAGGCGCAGCGCTCATTGCCATACCGACAACTTTTGGTTCTGCACCCGAACCTTGAAGCACCGGACTTTGAAGAGTGACAGCGCCAGCCTGCATTACGGTCGAACCGGCCGCTTTTGCAATTGCCTCCAATGTGCTGCCTTTCATTTTATTTTTGATGATTTCGGCCTTCTTACGGTTCTTCAGAATTGGTTCAACTGAAAGACGCGCTTCGTCAATGGCAAGTAGCCCTTCTGCGTTGATTTTCTTAAGACGAGCAACAACATGGCCCACATTTGGAACTTCGAAACGTTTCACATCGCCTTCGTCGGTCTCCTTGTCGAAAGCCCAGCGAACAATCTCGCGACGATTTCCTACAGTTCCGAAAGACTCATCCATTGCAGCAACTTTAACCGCGGGATTGATGGTTAGATTGGCGGCTTTAGCCGATTCTTCAAAGCCTTTATCATTGGCATTCATCTCGAATTGAGCGGCCTGTTGGTACAATTCATCAGAAGTTGCTTCCGAGGCGCGGATCGAGCGTGCAATCGTTGCAAGCCTGATAGCATCTTGCTTGTCGGTTACATTGATGATATGGAAACCAAAGTCGGTTTCTACCAAACCAATACTGCCGATGGAATTGTTGAAAACATAATCATTAAACGGCTTTACCATTTGTCCTGGTGAGAAATAACCCAGATCGCCACCTTGTTGTGCCGATGAATCATCCGAATTTGTCATGGCAAGCATAGAAAAGCCAGACGGGTTCGATTTCGCCTGAGCAAGCAAGCTTTCCGCTTTTGCTTTGGCTTCTTCTTTGGTTCTTACTTCTTTTTTGTTTGGAACCTGTGTTCCTTCGTAGCTGATCAAAATATGACTTGCTTTTGCTTTTGCTCCAGCCTTACGACCCAGAGATTTGGAAATGCAATAATAACCCTCATAGATGTACGGCCCGTAAACTTCACCTTCAGCCAAATTAAATAATTGTTCGGCATGGGCAGTTGGCAAATCCGATTTTGCAACATAAGAAGAATCGTATTGCACGTCTGAATTGGCGTTGACAAAATCGGCTACATTAACAGCCGACCTAAAACCAGGAACAGTGTCGTTCTTGCCCGTATCCTTATTGTATTTTACACTCTCGTTCAGCAACGCCTCAACACCGGCTTTCACTTCATTTTCGTCTTCTGTAGATGGTTTATCTGCTATGATGACATACTCAACAACGCGGTGCTCGTCGGCTTTGTATTTTTTTTCATTTTTCTTCATGAAGTCAACGATTTCCTGATCGGAAACTTTGACCTCGCTGTCCGGCACCGAAGAATAAAGGACCGGCACGTAATCAAACGAAACTCTGTCGGCTTCCAGTTGGTACTGTAGCTTACCTTCGGCTTCGGTCGTAAATACACCCGCTTTTACAAGTGTATTGTACATTTGATATTTTGCATTCAGTTCCGCTTGCTTTTCGCGATCTTTCAATGACGCCATCTGCTCAGGATTTGATCTGAAATACTCTTTGAATTTAACTTCATCAAATTGTCCCTGTGCATTTTGGAACATTGGATTCTGACCAATATTAGGATCCGACTTCAGCGATTCCATTATATGTTTTTCACCTGCACGCAATCCGAGTTTTTCAAATTCGTCCGACAGCAATGCAATGGCAATTTCCTGTTCCCACACGCGGTTTGCCGCCTGGGTAGGTGTGATGCCTTGCCCGCCCTGCTCAGCTGCGGCCACCTTCATGCGAAAATCTTCAAAAGCGACATCTTTACCATTAATACTTCCGACATCGTTCGATGTTTGATTGAATCCACCGCTATTAAAAATGTCGCCCACGATGAACGCGAGTAAACAAAAGCCTATCACCAGGATAAGCAAAAGGGAACGTTGTCTAATTTTAGATAAAACTGCCATTATTATTGTTTGTTAATTTTGAATTCAGTCTGCGAAAATACAATTATCTATTTAATAACCATAAATGTCCGCCTATAATTTCGAAGAATTTTAAAGATTGATCGGAAGTCAATCGGTAACTGTCATTCGCACCAATCCGATTTTCTGTCCGGTGGCTTCTTCAATCACAAAAGTGAAGTTATCGATAACGATTCTCTCGCCGGCTTGCGGGATTTCTTTGGTGTAATCGACGATGAATCCGCCCAGTGTTCCGTACGAATCACTTTCGGGTATGTTGAGTTTATATTGGTCGTTCAGATATTCAACGTCAAGTCGGGTCGAAAACAGATAACTGCCGTCGTCCAGCAATTTTTCAGACAATTCTTCGTCTGAGTCATGTTCGTCCTCAATTTCTCCAAACAACTCTTCCACTATATCTTCCACCGTGATAATCCCGGAAGTGCCACCATACTCGTCGATCACCACCGCCACGCTTCTTCGCTTTTTGATGAGCAGGCGCATCACGTCTTTGATGAAAATTGTTCCGGGAACGTATTCCACCGGGATCAAACACCCTTTGATGCTCGCGGGATTGCGGAAAAGCTCGAAGGAATGCACATAGCCCAGAATATCGTCGAATGAATTTTGATATACCAGGATCTTAGAATATCCGGTCTCGACAAATTTATCGCGCAAATCATCTACGCTGTCAAATATTTCAACAGCCGATATTTCGGTACGCGGGGTCATGATATCCCGTGCTTTCACGCCTGAAAATTCGAGTGCATTCTGAAAAATCTGTATCTCCGAGTCCACTTCCTCCTGATCTTCCATGGTACTCATTTGTTCGCTGATGTAATTCCCAAGTTCAACTTTACTGAAGAAAAGTTGTACCGGATCGGCGCTGGTCTTGAAGAATCGCTTTAGCAACAAATCAGACAGCCACATTATAAAAGTTGATATATAATAAAATATCTTGTAGAATACATATGCCGGTAGCGCCAATATTTTGATCAGCGTATTGGCGTATATCTGAAAAAAGACTTTCGGAAGGAATTCGGCCGTAAGCAGGATTACCAATGCAGCTATAACCGTTTGAATCAGTATGGTTGACCAGAATGAGTACGGCGAATCATTGGCCTGTATCCAGTTCAGTATAACCCCGCTCATCAGAAATCCGTAAATGACCAGCGCGATATTATTGCCCACCAGCATTGCGGCAATGAACTTCGAAGGTTTCTGGGTGAGTTTGGTCAGGATGCGCGAGATGTATGCGTCCTGTTTCTTTTCGATTTCGAGGTAAATTTTATTGGATGAGATAAATGCAATCTCCATCCCGGAAAAAAATGCAGAAAGTAATAAACACAGTATTATAATACCGGGTTCCATCTATTCCTTGGTTTGCTTCTCGCGGTCGTAGTTGTCGAATCGCTTGGCAAATCGCCGGCGAAAAAAGAAAATCAGCAATGTTACGGCGCCCAAAACCAGGCTGAACCAGGCATTCTCCTCGCCTTCGGAATATTTGGTGATACCATCGTAAAGGAAAAATAAAGCTGCGACTAAGTAAACGTATTGGGTATATTTAAGGTAGTTCATAAGATGGTTATTCAGACTGGTCTATTTCGCCCGTCATGCGTTGTGAATTTACAATATTAAAATCTTTGCTAAAGTCGATTCCTTCGCCAAAAGAAACGCCTTTAGGGTCGGTAAATTTAAACTTTTTTTCGGTATAAAACCACTCGTTTTTCTGATCGTAATACAGTTGTGGAGCTTCCATCAACTGCCCGGCATCGTTGGAAATACGAACGTTGCCCTGAAGATCTATGATATCGGTTCGCTTATATCGCACTGCATAATCCGACCTTACATAGGTTCTTTGTCCGTTCTTGTCAAAAAAGGTCGCATCGATTCCCTGAGGAAATTCGGTAAAAGGATATTTGACTGTTCCGTATTCAAGCATCTTCGGACTGATTAAAATCGAAGTAATCCGGCCTGAATCGGTATATTTTAGGTTAAAATTATCTGCTTCGCCGCTCGGACTAAATTCAGAGAAACCCATTTTCTGAACATCTTTGAAAGTACTTTCGCAACTTATACAGATAACTATCAGTAGTGGAAGGACAAGGGATTTGACAAACTTGCTATAAACTGTCATCTTTACTCTTTTGGCACTTTTACCGATTCATTGATCCAGCATTTGTACGTAATTTGGCGTCCACCCATCTTTTCATTCTTGATCTCAGCTTTGGTCGGAACTTTTTTAAGATAGCTCTCGGCCATCTTTTCGGCTCCGGCTTTATATTTCGGATCAACCAATCCTGCCTTCAACGCTGTTTCGGCGGCCAGCCAATTGATTGCCTTTTTTTCAAATGCAGTTGCGCCGCATTTTTCGCCGGCACTGCCGTATAGTTGTGCCAGAAAAAGAAAGCCTTTGCCGAAATCGGGCTGAGCGTTGATAGCTTTCAGCGCAAATTCTTTGGCTTTAGCCCTGTCAGATGTATTGTACAAACTGGAGGCGATTGTATAATATATCGCGGCCTTCTCGTGTGGGCGCGGATTCAAATTTGCGGATTGCTCGAAAAACGCCGCAGCCTTCGTCTTGTTGTTTGCCCGAAATTCTACGATAGCCATAGCGTGTGCAGAAGCAGCGGTTGGATTCAAAGCGTGAGCTCTTTCCGAAATTTGCGCAAATATGGGATCGATGGTACAATTATTAGCAAGAAGATTGTCGGCAGCGCGCTGCAGCCACTTCGCATCGTCTTTTCTAGAGTCGAATTTACCAGTAAGAAATGGGATAAGATTATCACAAATCAACACCGATTTTGCGCCTGCATCAAGTGAACTTTTCAGATTATTGTAGACATGCTGCTGCTGTGGCGATGCCGTTTCGGAAAGCACGTCCACATGCATATGTATGTCGTCTAACCTTGCCAATATATTCTCGCCCGTAACTCCCTGGTCACCTTGTGTAAACTTTTCGAAATAAATATCAAAATAAAGGTTGAGCGCCTCGGCATTCGAGAACTGCGCCCGATTATTGGTGAATGCGCGGTCCAAAAGTTTATATATTTCAGCCCGGTCGCTCATCCCATGTTTATGGAGCGCTACCGCTTTATTAATAAGATTCCCGTTGGTATTGCCCGGAAACTTTGCATCGTACTCGTCGTATAAAGCAATAAGATTTTTGACAGCAATCTCTTTCGAGTCGGCCGGTGCCATTTCCTGCCGATATTGCAGGATGGTTTCGCCGGTTTTGTAGAATTTTTCGGGACGCGCCTCGCATTTCGCAACCAGGTCATCCCAGCTTTCATTTGCCAGCAGAAGATTGTTGGCTACAATGAGGCTGTCAATGGTTTGATGTCTTATAAGGCATTCATCGCCTGGCTGCTGTCCATGTGAAAGAATCGCACATAATGTGATAAACATAAGCGACAGAAACTTTCTCATGGTAATGCATTTATTGATTAATCATATTTTCTCTTCACAAACCATCTGTCGTTGAACGAAAGACCAATAAAGAAATTTGCATAGTTTTCTTCAACAAGACCGCCGTATACAGTGCCTCTTTTTCCGTATTCAAATCCGATGTTGATGTTAGAGAAAGTGCCTCCTCCGATAGGAAAGCCAAGGCCCAAGCTCATGGCCGCATCTTCAATAGATTTATTCTGGATCACCAAGCCGGTAGTTTCATATCGCAATCCTGCGCGGTAGGTAATTTTACTGAAATAATTGGTGTATGACGAATAGTTCGGAATATAATAACCGCCAAAATTATACTTTATTGCATTTTCAAACGCAGTATTGGTGGTTTCCACAAAGCGGTTTGATTGATCAGCCGAGTCATGCAGCGATATTTCGGCACCAACGCCCCACTTTCGCAATTGGCCGATTCCGGCGCCAAAGGTTAATTTCCCCGGGACTCGCAATTCACTGTCGCCGGGATCGAATATTATCGGCTCACCGCTTACGACTTCGCCGCCAAGGGCCAGAAACTGAACAGTTGCGATTTCGCGTTCGTTTCGCGACCTGAGCTTCCCTTCAAACGAGTATGTCAACGCCGAAAAGAATTGGAGTTTTTCATTGAATTTCGTTTGGTATGCGACTCCGGCATTAAAACTCGCACCGGATAAAAGAGAGGTATTTAACTCGCGTGAGCCCAGCTGAACACCTTCGGTACGCTGTATACTACTGGTTTCAATTTTCCCGAAATTATAGGCAAAGTCGGCACCTACGCTGAATTTAGGTGTTATCTGATAACCTGCACCCAGAAAAGCGCGATTCACGCCGCCACTGCCTGTTGCACGTTTTGAGGTCATGACACCGCCAACTATCTCTTCAGACGAAATTTTATAACCTACCGAACTGTAAGGAACCAATCCAAAGCTAACTCCTAATTTACCCATCGGCAAACCAACCGCAAAATAATCGAGTGTTGTACGACGTGCCTTACTTTGCTGCGTTTCAGTTTCCATGTTTGTAGATGAATAGGTGCCACCCACTGTAAAAGTAGTAAGCCTCAAACTCGGATATGACGCCGGATTTTGAATATTCATGTGGATACTATCGGGAAAAATCATCAAACCGCCCATCGCTCTGTTCTCGGCCGTACCTTTAAACCGCACTTCACCTATTCCATAATAAGAATATGGCGATGAGCTGCCTTCCTGCGCTGCGCCTACAAAGGAAAAAAGCAAGCAAATGCCTGCTACTATTTTTTTAATCATTCTGTAACTTATATTGATGAGTTTGGTTCAAGGATTCCAGTAGAAAATTTGAATTGGCAAATATGGTATTTTTTAATCGGTTAGCCAAAAAAACTGCGTCTCCCCCCGTTAAAATTATTATAATGTTTGGATTGATTATCCGATACTGATCAATGAATCCGTCGATTTCCAATACCGCGCCGTTTACTACTCCGGAGTGGATCGACTCGTTGGTAGAGTCGCCGGTAATCGATTTCGGAATTTGGGCCGCCAGAGACGGCAAATTCGCTGTGTAGTCATTCAGTGCTTTGTAGCGCAATTGAATTCCGGGTGAAATAGCGCCGCCGTAATAAATATCTTCACGGTCGACATAATCATACGTAATACAGGTGCCGGCATCGATAATCAGGCGGTTTGCAGTTGGGAATCGCAAAACTGCGCCGGCGACTAAAACCATTCGGTCGATTCCTAAAGTTTCCGGCGTGGCATATCTGTTGACAAACGGGAAATGGAAATTCCTGTCAATGACCGAAATCTTCACGCGTTCAGAAAATGAAAATATTTCAGCAACCGATGATTTACCCACGAATGCTCCTACTATATCGGTAATTGGAAATGTATCCAATATATTTTTCACACCTTCATAAAAATCACCGTCTGTAATAACCGATTGGGACACAAGGCTAGTTTGCTCAAAAACAGCAGCTTTGATTCGGGAATTTCCGGCATCGATTACTAAAACCATAATTTACACTTAACACCGCGAAGTTACGAATAGATTTTTTTTAAAATTTGTTTTGCAATAACTAAAAAAAGCGTCTATATTTGCACCCGCTAACCGCACTCATGACGCTTCGAAAAGCATATGAAGTACGACCAGCCGGTACCTTAGCTCAGTTGGTAGAGCAATGGACTGAAAATCCATGTGTCCCTGGTTCGATTCCTGGAGGTACCACACGAAACCCCTGACTATAGTTGGGGGTTTTTTTATTATAATAATTTCGCTGATATCGCCGGTCATCCTATTGGGAAAATTCTTTATATTTAAAGGATGAACAGAACACTTCAGGCGTCCACGGTAAACGAGACCTTAAAGGAATATGGTCGCGGGATCGTAGGCGGCCTCATATTCAGCCTGCCTTTACTTTATACCATGGAAGTTTGGTGGGCGGGGTTTATCGCAACGCCGGTCTTCCTGCTGGGGGGGATTGTTATTACTTTTCTATTGCTTTTAGGCTACAATCGCTTCGCCGGCATGCGGGAAGATGCCACCTTTTATGATTTGTGTTGGGATTCTGCCGAAGAATTCGGATTGGCATTCATTGTAAGTTTTGTATTTCTGTTGCTTATCGGACAAATCTCGTTCACTATGTCTATTGATGAAATTCTGGGCAAAGTTATAATCGAATCGATGTTTGTCGCCATCGGAATATCGGTCGGAACCGCTCAACTTGGTCAAAATGGCGATGAAGCTACCGGAATGTCGGGCGAAAAATATTCAGACACAACAAATTTTTTTAGTCTGCTGATATTATCCGTCTGCGGCGCCGTACTTTTTGCGGCTACAGTCGCACCTACCGAAGAAATCGTCATAATCGCAATCAAATCACACCCGATTCATTTATTGGCATTGGTGATTATGTCGCTTTTTCTATGCAGTATTATTTTATATTTCAGTGAATTTAAAGGTACCGGCCCACATAAGATGACCAAATTGGAAATTGGCGTTACGGTAGCAATCAGCTATACGATCGCATTGTTGGTGGCTTTGGCGCTTCTGCTGTTTTTTGGGCGGATTGAGAATAATGGCTTGGGAATTATCCTGGCCCAGGCAATTGTATTGGGAGTACCGGCATCTATAGGCGCGTCGGCCGGCCGATTACTAATTAGTCAACAATGAAGAGAAAATTTGAAAGAAAACACAATATTTTGGAGCGCATCACCTTTGGATGTGGTGTAGTGATTGTCACAGCATTGATAGGTTTTCTGGTCTATCAGATGCTGCAAAATGAAGAGCAGCAAGCACAGCTCGAAATCGCCATTGAGCGGGATCGGCGGGTAAACCCCAACGGTTATATAGTTTCGGTATACAACGCCGGAGACGAAACCGCCGAAGCTACGGTAGTAAAATTTGAATTATTCGAAAATGCGAAGAGCGTGGCTGAAACCGACATACAATTCAACTTCGTGCCGCCAAAATCAAAAAAAACTGGCTGGATAAATTTTTATACTCCGCGCAGCGTTACCGATTCAGTTGCCATAGTGTCGGTTTCATATCTACAGCCCTAGGGCCGATCCCACCGTTGTAGTATATTTTGATTATATTTAAATCAAATCAGACTTATGGACCGGTACAGGAACCTTCTACTATTCATCCTTTCGTTTATCGTTTTCGTGGTTGTCCTATCGCTGGGCGCCAACTATTGGATCGCAAAGCAGCTTCCTGTCATAATCAATGAAGAAAACGACTCGCCGTACCAGATCACCTTTAAAAATCTGGAAGTGTCATTTCTCAATCGCAGTCTTGTTGCGACCGATATTGTCTTAGTACCAAAAAAATCAATGGAAAGCGAGGCTACCCGCAGTGGTATTTATGCCAAAGTTAAATCGGTACAAATACGCCGTTTTAAGATAATCGATTTGATCTTTACCGATAAACTTATCGCTCACAGTATACAAATAACCCGGCCTGAAGTAATACTATACAAGCACGACCAAAAAATAATGAATGATCCCAAAAGCATCAGTTCAAAAGTTGTCGCGCCTTTCTCGAAAATCATTCTGGTCTCCGAAGTCGATGTTACTCAAGCCGATTTTAAAATTTTGTATGTGACCAACAATGAGCAGATACTACATATAAACAACGCATCGGTTTCAATTAACGGCATCGTGATCACCGATGATGTGCTGGAGCAGAAAATTCCGTTCGGTTTTGACGAATATCAAATACGATTTGACAGCATTTACTACCGGGCTGGCGATATATACGACGCCCGCGCCGGCAAGCTGAATTTCAGCAATGATAGTTTGAGCCTCTCCAATATTAGTTACCTGCCACGGGTAGGCCGCAACACATTCGTTCAAAATATCCCTATGGAAAAGGATCTATTTACGGTTAAAGCAGGCAAATTACATATCGACAGCATTGATTGGGGATACAGGGACGATAAGTTTTATTTTCACAGTAAAACCGTGCTTTTGGAGGCTGCTGCGGCCAATATATACCGGCCAAAAATGCCACCGGATGATCCTTCAAAAAAACATCTGTACAGTAAACAACTTCGCGATATTCCGTTTGATCTGCACATCGATAAATTTGTGATGCGCAATGCAACGGTTCAGTATGAGGAAGAGAAGTCGGACGAAGCTGGGCCTGGCCTATTGTCATTTAACCGTTTTAACATGAGCGCCTATAATATTGACAGTGGTTTCGGAAAAAAGAAAGTACCCGATGTTGAAATCGATATTGCATGTCAATTTATGAATGTTTCAAAAATGAATGTGAGGTGGACCTTCAACGTGCTGAATAAATCGGATGCTTTCAATATCCGGGGAAGTATTTTCAAGTTTCCTGCCGAAGAACTTACACCATTTATCAAACCTTATATGAATATAACGGCCGACGGAATGCTTGATAAGATCTATTTCAATTTTTCAGGTAATGACAACGGTGCCGCCGGCGATTTCGCATTGGAATATGAAGACTTGAAGGTAAATATCCTGCAGAAAGATCGCGAGAAAAAGAACAAATTTTTGTCGGCCATCGCCAACATATTCGTAAAAAAAGACACTAAAGAACGACTTAAAGAAACACCGGTTGACGTTAAGAGGAATCAGGACAGGTCGTTTTTTAACCTCTTGTGGATCAGTGTGCAGGATGGCTTGAAAAAATTGCTGCTATAAAAAAGCCCCTCCTGACGGAAGGGCTAACTTAACTAACTAAACTCAACTTACCTTTTAATCAACTTCATTGCCGTTTGGCGATGTTGCTGATCAATGACTTTCACTATATAGACACCTGTATTTAATTCGCTAACGTCACATTGGTCGGCGGCAGAACGCTGGCCGAAAATCTTGACACGTTGCCCGGTCAAAGTGAATATCTCTACTTTCTCCACCGAGGTATTGATCGTAAAATATTCTGCTGCCGGATTCGGATACATTGCAATAGTCGGCAATCCGTTTGACGGTATGCTTAACTGCGGATTTTTATTTCCGAAAATCCGGAATCCGTCGGCTTCAATACTGACAGGCATCGTGGTACTTGTAACCTCAAATGACGAACCATCCATCAAATTATACCAAGTTCCCGTGAAAGGAAATCCTCCCGCGGCATTGGAAACCGAATTTGTCATATTTGTCAAAACAAACACATAGCTTAAATCGGCTGTTTGTGTTGTGCTTGTCCAGATATCCAACCTCGCACGTCCTGTTTGCGAAAAGTTCCAGGCATGCTGACCGTTTTCGAAAACGTCGAACTGAGTTTTCATATCGATC
>JADMKR010000197.1 GCA_015478765.1 Flavobacterium sp. | reverse complement strand
AGCCACACCTGTTACGGTTTTAATGGACTTAAATATTGTACGCGATGACAAAATCATGGTGACAGTTACACCACCTAAATTGACCGAAAATAAAATCGTTTACAGTTTGCCGAAAATCATTCCCGGCACTTACTCTGAAGATGACTACGGAAAATTTGTTGAAGATTTCACCGCTGTCGATGCCAATGGGAACTCATTGCCTGTGATTAAAACCGACGAGAATTCGTGGGAAATCAGCAGTGCTACCACGCTCAGCAAAATTACTTATTGGGTAAACGACACATATGACAACGAAAACACACATGAGATTTTTTCTCCGGCGGGAACCAATATTCTGGAAGGCAAAAATTTCATGTTAAATATGCATGGTTTTGTCGGTTATTTTGCTGGGAGGGCCGATATTCCTTACGTTGTTTCGATTGCGCATCCATCACATTTATTTGGTGCGACATCGCTTGTCGATACTGATGTGTCTGATTCGGTCGATAAATTTACCGTTGCGCGCTACGCCGAATTGGTCGATAATCCTATCATGTATTCCAAACCCGACTACACTACTTTTAAAGTTGACGACATGGACATCTTAATCAGTGTGTATTCTCCGGCAGGAACAGTAACAGCAGAAAGTCTGACGCCCGATATGGAACGAATGATGCGTGCGCAAAAGAAATTCCTGGGCCCGATTGACACTACCAAGAAATATACGGTGTTGCTATATCTCTCCGATGTACGATCGGCCGATGCGAAAGGATTCGGCGCTTTGGAACACAATACCTCAACCACAGTGGTTTTTCCTGAAATGCTGCCACAGGAACAGTTGATTTCGGCTATGATTGACGTTGTTGCCCACGAATTTTTTCATATTGTGACGCCGCTCAGCATACACTCGGAGGAAATACACTATTTCGATTTTAACGATCCTAAAATGTCGCAGCATTTATGGATGTACGAAGGCGTCACCGAATATTTCGCGAATCTCTTCCAAATACAGCAAGGCCTGATCGATGAAGAGGAATTCTACACCAGGATGTCGGCTAAAATTGCGGGCGCAAATCGGATGAACGACACCATGTCCTTTACGGAAATGAGCAAAAACGTACTCAAAGAACCCTACAAATCCCAGTACTTGAACGTGTATGAAAAAGGCACGTTGATTGGAATGTGTATCGATATTATCATTCGCGAACAAAGCAATGGTGAGCGGGGAATTCTCGATATGATGCAGCAACTGGCAACTTTGTACGGAGCCAAAAAACCATTTAGCGACGAAGAGCTATTTGCTAAAATAACTGAAATCACCTATCCCGAAGTTGGCGCTTTTCTAGACAAACACGTCAAAGGTACCACGCCAATCAACTACGCTGAATATTTTGCGAAAATGGGTGTTGGCAATGCAACCAAACAAGTTCCAGGAAACGTGTTTATCAATGGGCAAACTCCTTACGTTACCGTAAACCCGTCGACAAAAGAGATTATGATTGTGCCCGGCATCGAACTCAACAAGTTTTTTACCGACCTAGGCGTTCGCGGCGGCGATATTATAACCAACATTAATGGCACCAATTACAATCTCGATAACATCTACGAACTTATCATGGGAAGCCAGGAATGGAAAGAAGGCGATGCCATCACTGTTGAAATAAAGCGGGACGGGAAAGTGCAAAAACTTACAGGCAAGGTCCAGTTGAGTTTGGAGGAAAAACAAGGCCTGACCGCCACCGATTCAACTAAAGAAAACTTGCGAAATGCCTGGCTTAAAGGCTGATAAAATTATGATTTTAAATCCCTCGAATCACTGCGATTCGGGGTTTTTTTTTGTTATTTTGCGCCAAATTCTACCATTATGAAAAGAGCGGTTTTCGCCATCGCATTTATCGGAATCCTGACAGCGTGCAAAAAAGAACCAACAGGTAATTTAATCATCGAGGGATCGATTAACGGACTTAATAAAGGAACGCTGTACATTCAGCAGTTGCAGGATACCGTGCTGGTTGCAATCGATTCGGTCGAACTTCGCGGATCATCACAGTTCACAACATCCATCGATATCGATTCACCCGAAATGCTATACTTATTTTTGGATCGGGGCGTTACCAACACCATCGATAACAATTTGATGTTTTTTGCTGAACCAGGAAAAATAAACATCAATACCGATCTAAAGACGTTTTACGCGGGAGCAAATATAACAGGTTCAAAAAATCAGGATCTCTACGAAGAATATAAGAAAGTAGATGCGCGATTTGCCGAGAAGGACCTTGAATTGACCCAGGAGGAATTACTCGCTTTTAAAGAGAATCGTGTAGCCGAAACCCAGTTGGAACGGGAAGCTAACCTGCGCCGAAAATATCTTCACGCAATCAACTTTGCGCTCAACAATAAGGAGTACGAAATTGCACCTTATATCGCTTTGGCCGAAATCCCGGATGCCAATGTCAAATATCTTGATACAATCCAAAAATCAATGTCGGAGAAAGTTGCAAATTCCAAGTATGGAAAAATGCTGACAAAGCATATTGCCGAACTGAAGCAGGCCAATTAGATAAATCTTCTTCTTTGAATCTGTTGTGATTTTTGGCCACTGATTCACGGATTTTGCCCCGCAGATGCAGCAGATTAATAAGGTTAGTTTTCTTGAGGAAAATTTAATTCGTGAATTAGTGGCGATTTTTTTCTCCGACCCGAGCAAAGCGAACAGGCAAAGAAATCTGTGGTGAATTTCTTCCCGCACATTTCAATTACCTCATTCCCAAATTTCCAAATTTTCTAATTTCCAATTTGAAATCCGTGAATTTGCTGCAGTAAGATTAACTTGGATTAAATGGAATAAAAAAACCGCCTCACTATGGAGACGGTTTTTTTCTTATTCTGAGCC
>JADMKR010000196.1 GCA_015478765.1 Flavobacterium sp. | reverse complement strand
AACTCCGATTTTTAGCATATTATTCTAATTTGAACAAAAATAGTATTATTTGTTGAGACCGATTGTGTATGGCTTCTAAAATTGCGGCTATTTATACAGTTTTGAGTGGCCGAATTGATGCCAGTTTGCTTATTTTTGCCCATTAACCTACATTGTTTTGAAAGATACCGCCAAACATCAGGGACTGCGCAATCAGTTAGTAAAGGTCTTGCAGGAAAAGGGGATTAAGGACGCCAATGTTTTGCAGTCGATTGGTAAAGTTCCACGCCATTTATTCCTGGATTCGGGTTTTGCCGAATATGCCTATCAGGACAAGGCATTTCCAATCAGCGCCGGCCAGACAATTTCGCAACCTTACACTGTGGCTTTTCAATCGGAACTGTTACAGGTGAAAAAAGAATCGAAAATTTTGGAAATCGGTACCGGATCGGGTTATCAGACCGCCGTACTTTTTCACATGGGCGCACGGATTTACACCGTCGAGCGTCAAAATGAGCTTTTTAAACAAACATCACAATTATTACCTAAGCTTGGCATCCGGCCCAAACACATATCCTTTGGCGATGGCTACAAAGGTTTGCCGAATTACGCGCCATTCGACGGGATTATTGTCACTGCCGGTGCGCCGGAAATTCCGAAACCGCTTATGGCCCAGCTGAAAATAGGAGGAAGGTTGGTGATCCCGGTAGGAACATCTTCGCAAATAATGACTTTGCTGATCAGAAAATCGGAAACGCAATTTGAAAAGCATGAGTTTGGCGAATTCCGGTTCGTTCCGTTATTGGAAGATAAAAACTAGGGTTATTTTTTGGCAGTTGCCAATACGCTCTTTAAAGCGTCCATGTCATCCATGAGTTTTTGAATCGATTCGGCCGATATTTGTGGTGATGCATTTGTTCCATTTAACTGGGCGAGCACTTGCTGAAGCGCATCGATGGCAACATCCTGGCCTTCGCATAATTGGAGTATTTTGGCTTTCAGCCAGGCAGTTTTCAACTGATTGTAATCAACCGACAGCAATTCTGAAAGTACCGATAGTTGTGATTCGGTTGGCAAGCGTCCGCCACTTTCAAACTTACTGATCAGAGCGGTATCGATTTTCAGGATTCTTCCAACTTCAGTAGTCTTTAGAGCCTTTGCCAATCTTGCGTCTTTTAGCATTGCGCCAATCATCAGCTTCTGAATTCTTTTTTGATTCGGTCTAGATCGCGTTTGGTATCCTGTTCTTTTAAAGATTCCCGCTTGTCGTAGGTCTTTTTACCTTTGCACAATCCGATTTCGAGTTTGGCAAAACCTTTATCATTGGTAAAAAGTTTCAGCGGAATGATGGTCAGTCCTTTTGCCTGGACGCTTTTCTGCAAACTCCGGAGTTCGCGTTTGTTCAATAACAGTTTGCGTTCGCTTCTGGCGAAGTGATTAAACTGGTTGCCATGGGTATATTCTTCGATGGAAGTATTGATTGCAAACAATTCGCCTTGATCATTAAATTCACAAAAGCTTTCAGTTATCTGCGCTTTACCGAGGCGAATGGATTTGATTTCGGTTCCGGTCAGTACGATTCCCGCCGTATAGGTTTCCAGGATCTCGTAGTCGAACCGTGCTCGTTTATTGAGGATGTTGACAGTTTTAAGCATAGTGCAAAGGTACGTTATAAAACGTATTTTTTAATCCGACAGATGCGTGTGTTATAATTCAGGATGTAAGATTTCGTCTGAAATAAGATCACCATCGGCTTTAATGATATAAAGATTACCATATTCTTCTTCGTCGATATCATCATATTTACGAGCGCCCAACAAGGCATTTAACTGCTTGGGGATTGTATTGCTATGACCAACCAGCAATATTGTTTTACCTGCATGCTCGCGCAGTAGTTGTTTGAGGTCAGTATGTTCGGGTTTGCGCAATATAATCTCCGATTTACGATCCGCGGAAATTGCCTCACAGGTCTGGTAGGTGCGATTGTAATCCGACGAATAGTATACATCAAACTTTACCTCCTCGAAGTATTTCGCCCATCGTTGTGCTCGCAACCTTCCTTCCTCACTCAAGTCGGGATTGTTGTTTGGGGCTGCTTTTTCGCAGTGTCGGATTAAATATATTGTAGTTGTATTTTGTGCCGATGCGGTCAGTGCACTAAATAAAATAAGTATCTTCATTTTCATGGACGCGTTTTTGTAAATTTAGTGAATTGCAAATTTGTATAAAATATGTCTTTACCACATTCGAATGATCCATTACATGGCATCACACTGCAACATATACTGGAGGTTTTGGAAACTTTCTATGGCTTCGACACACTGGGCGAGCTCATACCGATCAAGTGTTTTACAAGTAATCCCAGTATAAAATCGAGTCTGGTGTTCCTGCGCAAAACGCCTTGGGCACGAGCCAAAATAGAACATCTCTACATCAGGACTTTACCGAAACTGGATTCAGGCGCGAGTAAATGACCGTATCTATAAATTTTCCTTCGTAAAACTGATTCTCTTTCAGATGCGCCTCGCGAATGAAATTATTCCGTTCTAATACGGTGGCCGATGCATGATTTTCAGGGTCGATGATCGCTTCGACGGAATGCAGTTTAAGTTGATTAAATCCGTAATCAACCACCGCCGCGATGGCCTCAGACATTATGCCTTTACCACGAAACTCCGGTAACATGAGATAACCTATCTCCGAACGGAAGTGCTCGGGCATAAGTTTGTAATGTCCAATAATTCCGATGCAGTCGTGAACGTTCCGCAGTGTAATAGCCCAATTTATACCTTCATTATTGCGAATCTTATTTTCAATCATGTCGATATGTTCGCGGGCTTCGTCGATGCTTTGCATGATAGGACGTGGAACAAACCGCATGGTTTCGGGATTTGAACGCATTTTGAAAAGCGCATCGGCATCATTCCTGTCGAATTGCCGTAGTGTCAGGCGGGTAGTCTCTAGAATAGGAAACGGACTGAAATTAATTGTCAGTGGCATTTTAAATGATGTATTATCTTACAGTAAAAGCGAAATTGAATATCTTTTAGCAAAGATTAGAATAATTTCGAAAGAATATTATTAAAAGATTACCTATAATTGAAAATAAATTATTAATCTAGCAGCCCCTAATATCTTATAATTATGATCATGACTATTACATTTGAAAACATTGAAAAAGAAAACATCAGAGCACTGCAGTTTCCTTCAACTGACGTCCTGGAGGACGCTTCTGAAAAAGCACAACGCGAATCCGAATTAAACCGCGCCATGGCACTCGGAAATCTGGAACATTCGAAGATCCGGATTTATTTCGAGGATAATCATTCTAAAAAAGTCGTCGAGACCACCGTTTGGGCTGTCACAGATCATCAGGTGGTACTAAAGCAGGGAATTGGCATACCAATCAACCGAATCTATAAATCGGCATAATTACTCAATATTCAAATTTACGGGAAAGTGGTGCAAACAGCGAACTGGCGCGCCGTCCTTCATCGCCGGAATGAATTTTTGATCGTATTTAGCGAGCACGCGCACGATTTCCATTTTCAGATATTCGAGATTTATAGGCACCTGTGGCGCCGTTTCATCGCCATACTTATCACGCGGTAGTAATTCCTCGTCACGTAGGTAAACACATTGGATATCGGAAAGACTGCCGTCAACCTCAACCACAAAAGACGTGAGTATATGAATTTTCAAATTCTCGGCTTCAGGAATTTGAAGGTTTTCACCGATGAATTTTGTCAGTGTATAAGATCCGCCGGTTATGAGTGGTCGGGAATCGACCTCAGTCGCCCGAAAAATGTCCTGAGCTTTTGCAGAACCAACGCAGATAAGCAAGCACAGTAGGAGAGTAGCTATTTTCATATTGGCGGGGGTAATGCGAAAATAGAAAAATTTCCTTACCCACGACCAACCGATATAAAAAAAACCTCCCGTTAAGGAGGTTTTGAATCAGGCGTGAATGCCTTCTTTTAATTCTTCGATCATCTTTCGGTTGAAAGCCGGTAAATCGTCGGGGTTCCGACTGGTTACCAATCCCTGATCGACAACAACTTCTTTATCGACCCAATTGGCACCTGCATTTATCAAATCCTGTTTGATAGACTTATAAGATGTCATCTCGCGGCCTTTGACCACGCCGGCGTTGATTAGTGTCCACGGACCGTGGCAAATGGCCGCAACCGGTTTTCCGGCATCAAAAAATTCGTTGACAAATGACAAAGCACTTTCTTCGATGCGCAATTTATCGGGATTAATAGTTCCACCAGGCAAAACAAGCGCGTCATATTCGGATGCTGACACCTGATCCAATGTTTTGTCCACATCGTATTCATTGCTCCAATCTGCTCCGCTCCACGATTTGATTTTCCCCGGTTTCAAACTTACCACGTGAGCCGTCCAGCCTTCTTTTTCCAAATGTTCTTTGGGTGATTTCAATTCGCTTTCTTCAAATCCGTCTGTTGCGAGGATCGCTATCTTCTTACTCATAATAATATCTTTTAGGTTAACAGATTTCAAGTTACGTAAAGTCGTGTGGCAATGCTGCCAAGACGTTATTAAACTTGTCGTAAAATTTGTTAAGCACCGGCAGTCTGATTTCGGAAAACAAGTTCGCCGTCAAAACTGTCCAGCAAAATAATGCTTTCTGTCTGCACATTTCCGGCAAGGATCTCCTTTGACAGCCGGTTCAATACCTCACGCTGGATGACACGCTTGACCGGTCGGGCACCGTACTGCGCGTCGTAACCTTTGGTGGCCAGATAATCGATCGCTTCCGGCGTGGCGTCAAGAGTTATGTTTTGTTGTGACAGCATTTTCGTAATTCCTTTTAGCTGTAGTCCGACTATTTGCCGGATGTTATCAGAGTTCAACGGCGTGAACATCACGATTTCATCGATTCGGTTTATGAACTCGGGACGGACCGTCTGTTTTAACAAGGCAAGGACTTCGATTTTTGCGGCTTCGGTGGCCGCTTCTATACCGCCTTGCATCATTTCGAATTTTTCCTGGATGATGGCACTTCCCATATTCGATGTCATGATGATTATGGTATTTTTGAAATCGGCCAGGCGACCTTTACTGTCGGTTAGTCGGCCTTCATCCAAAACCTGTAATAAAATGTTGAAAGTATCGGGGTGTGCTTTTTCGATTTCATCCAGCAAAACAACCGAGTACGGCTTACGGCGAACAGCTTCCGTCAATTGGCCGCCTTCGTCATAGCCTACGTATCCAGGAGGCGCACCCACCAGCCGGCTAACACTGTGACGTTCCTGATATTCGCTCATGTCAATCCGTGTCATCGCATTTTCATCGTCAAACAGGTAGTCGGCCAGCGCTTTTGCAAGTTCGGTTTTACCAACTCCTGTAGTTCCCAGGAACAGGAACGACCCGATAGGCTTTTTGACATCCTGCAAACCGGCGCGGCTTCGGCGTACTGCATCGCTTATTGCTTCAATCGCCTCATGTTGGCCCACTACGCGTTTATGCAGTTCATCTTCGAGTTTTAATAATTTCTCGCGTTCCCCTTGAAGCATTTTCATCACGGGAACTCCGGTCCATTTTGCCACGACTTCGGCAATATCTTCCCGGGTCACTTCCTCTTTGATGAGGGAAACGCCCGCCTGATTCTCGAGTAATTGTGCTTGTAGCACATCCAATTGCTGCTGTGCTTCCTTGATTTTTCCGTACCGAAGTTCGGCTACCCGGCCGTAATCGCCATCGCGTTCGGCACGTTCGGCTTCGGATTTGAAATCTTCGATATCGCGTTTAAAATTCTGAATGTTGTCAACAACATCTTTTTCGCTTTTCCATCGGGCGAAGATATCGTTGCGTTCTTCTTTCAAATTCGCCAATTCGAGACCGAGAATTTTCAGCTTGTTTTCGTCATTCTCCCGCTTGATGGCTTCGATTTCGATTTCAAGCTGCATGATTTTCCGATCAAGTACGTCCAGTTCCTCGGGTTTTGAATTGATTTCCATTCGCAGTTTCGATGCTGCTTCGTCCATTAAATCAATTGCTTTGTCAGGCAGAAACCGGTTGGTGATATAACGTTGCGAGAGTTCGACGGCAGCGATGATGGCATCGTCTTTAATTCGGACTTTGTGATGAGTTTCATACTTTTCCTTGATTCCGCGCAGTATTGAAATCGCACTTTCGGTATCGGGCTCATCAATGAGAACTTTTTGGAACCGACGTTCAAGCGCTTTGTCTTTTTCGAAATATTTTTGATATTCGTCGAGCGTTGTGGCGCCTATAGCGCGCAACTCACCACGGGCCAGTGCCGGTTTTAAGATATTGGCAGCGTCCATCGCGCCTTCGCCACCGCCGGCGCCAACCAGCGTATGGATCTCATCAATGAACAGGACGATGTCGCCTTCGGCAGAAGTCACTTCTTTTACAACCGATTTTAATCGTTCCTCGAATTCACCTTTATATTTTGCACCTGCAATGAGCGCTCCCATATCCAGGGAATACACGATTTTGTCTTTGAGGTTCTCGGGTACGTCGCCATCAACTATTCGATGTGCCAAACCTTCAGCGATGGCGGTTTTTCCAACTCCGGGTTCACCCACCAGCATCGGATTGTTTTTAGTACGTCGGGTTAATATCTGCAATACACGGCGAATCTCTTCATCGCGCCCTATCACCGGATCGAGTTTGCCGCTGCGGGCCAGTTCATTTAGATTTTTAGCGTACTTGTTGAGTGCGTTGTAGGTTTCTTCGGCAGATGCGGATGTCACTCGCTCGCCTTTACGAAGTTCGTCAATTGCCGTCCGAAGGCCTTTTTCGGTAGCACCCTGATCTTTCAATATCTGGGCGATTTTGCTCCGCGAGCCGAATATAGCCAGTATTAAGTGTTCGACCGATACAAATTCGTCGTTCATCTGTTTCGAAATAATCTCCGCATCCGTCAAGGTTTTTGACGCATCTCGTGAGAACTGCAGTTCGCCCCCTGAAACTTTGGGAAAACTTTGGATGGTGCTGTCGAGAATTTGACTAAAAAGCGGAACATTGATGTTAAGCTTTTTCAATAGAAATGGCGCTACATTTTCATCGACTTCCATCAAAGCGCGGAATATATGTTCGTTTTCGATTTGCTGATGCCCGAAACTTTGTGCAATCTGTTGGGATTGCTGCAGCGCTTCTTGTGATTTTATGGTAAAATTTTTAATGTTCATCGTAACTTTTGTATAAGGTTTAACAGAAAGGACTTTTGGTTTTAGTAAATTTGAGAGGCGGGTTTCAATATATATTCCAACTTTAAACATGCGACAAAATGTCTGAAACGATGACTATTTGTCCGAAAATTCATTCTATGAGCATAATCAATAAATTTTTTGGTTCATCACCAAGTGAGAAGACCTCTACAATTCCGTGGCAAATACTGGACAGTTCCGATGAATTGGAAAACCTGATCAGGAATTCCGATCAGAGTCCGGCAATTATATTCAAGCACAGCACCCGCTGCAGTATTAGCAGAATGGCTTTAAAACAGTTTGAATCGGAGTTTGCCCTTCATGATAAAGTTACCCCATATTTTTTAGATCTTCTAAAATTCAGGGAAGTTTCGAATCTGGTGGCGTCACGATTAAATGTGGTCCATCAATCGCCGCAATTGATTGTCATAAAGGATAGGATTGCGGTATACGATGCCTCGCATAGTGACATTTCAGCTGATGTTTTAGCAAAAAAAATTTAAGATGAATATAGAAGTATTTCTAGCAGAGCTTAACGAAGAGGCTGTCGCCACCAGAAAAATCCTGAACGCGTTTCCGTCAACTAGATTTGACTGGCAACCGCATCAAAAAAGTATGAGCGGTCGCGCATTGGCCACACATATTGCCGAGTTGCCGACATGGATCCACATGGCGCTAACTACCGACGAACTCGACTTTGCTTCATCGCCGTACCGGCCGAGTGAAGTAAATTCAACCGGAGAGGTTCTCGCGTTATTGGAGAAATCACTTGCCGAAGCCCGAACTGTACTGGTAGCTGAGAACGAGAAAAAGTTGGCCGAACCGTGGACACTTCGCAGTGCCGATGTTGTATATTCGGTTAAGACAAAGGCAGAAACGATCAGACACGCATTGAATCAGATCATTCACCATCGTGCCCAACTGGGCGTTTATCTCAGGCTGTTGGACATTCCAGTACCGTCCACCTACGGTCCAAGTGCCGACGATCCCGGTATGTAATTAATTACTGATGTGGTTGCGGCTGATTATTTTTTTCAACTTTGACTTCAGGTCTTCGCCTGTATCGAAAACGATCTGTTCATTTGACGGGAATGGAACTGCCCGGCGATCAAACATGTTTTGATAATTGTCCTCAACTGCTCGTCGGTCACCACGATAGCGCGCGTAAGTATTCAGAAATTGGAATTCGCTAGCCAGCGGAAACGATTGCAATTTCGCATTGTTCCTATAATCAAAATACTCAATTTCGGCGGCTACCTGTGCTGCTTTTGATTGTGTAAATTCCCGTACATCGGCCGAAACCATTTTCTTTACATCGACCATTATTATATTGCCAAGACTGTCTCTAACCACACGTCCTCTGCGATCAGTGAGTTGCCTGCGTCCATCTATGATTTCGCGCTCAGCGACGAATTGCCGTTCTTTGATATGTTCGGGCGAAACTGCGATATTCTTGAAATTGATAATAATTCCGAAATCGTAATTTACCCCCGGTTGGCGCGCGCTGTGGTAAACCGTCCATTTATCGTTCAATCCCTGGGTAGTGAAGTTCAACAAGTCGTTATTTAGCCGTGCAGGGATTATCATCGATGTTTCGTTTTTAGTATGTACCGATACATAGTCGGTTCCTTTAAACCGTGCCTGTTCAATCAAATCGGCTACATTCTTATAACCCGGATTGATTTGGTCGAGATACATGAGGTCGTCATAAGCACGCCGGTGATTTGATTTTCCGGTAGTAAGTAAAAGTGCCTGAGCGTTATCGTACAGATATTTTGACAATGCTTTTTTGCTGTCGACGATCTGCTCGCTATAATCCCGAAGTGTAAAATTCGCATTCCGGTTTTCGGCAATTATCTTTAACGGCAACAGTGGTTTGATGCTTTCTTGCCGACGGTGAAGGTTTAGGTATAGATTAAAGATCTTTTCAAAATTCCGCGGACTGGCATCTTTTGCCAGCAGATCGATTTCCGACATATCGCGTTCATTGGCTTTCAGATACGCCTCTTCCAGCATATAGACATAGTCCTGTTTTCCTTTCTTATCCTTATTATTCCGAAGTCCTTTCACAGCCCGATTGACCGCACTGTCGTAATCACCTTGGGTAAGCATGGTCCGGGTTTGTTTTACACCGCACCCAAATGCGACCAACAGAAGTAGAATGCTGAATGTCCTCATTGTAAATGTTTTCTCAAAAATATAAATTTTTTGACGCCGTCACCGAAGTTGTCAGGAAATTTCTGGAAAGATTCCTTCCAGTAAAGAGTTTGAATCGGATCGCTATTTGGGATCGTTATTCAGTCCGCGGGAGATTTTCTCGGATGCTAATTCTCGGTCCTCGCTATCGGCTTTTTCGGCATCAGAATCATCTACTTTGCAAAAAACCAGTTGTATGCTGATCGGGAAGTGATCCGAGTCGATTGATTTTTCAACTTTGATATTTTTTAAGTGGAAATCGTTGCTGACAAAAAAATGGTCAAGTGGCCATCGGAGCAATGGATATTTTGCGTGGAATGTGCTATAAAGTCCGCGGCCGTGTCTTGGATCCAACAAGCCACTGGTTTTCAGGAATAGATTTGTAGTGTAACTCCAGGCCACGTCGTTTAGGTCGCCAATGACCATACACGGACCATTGTGCTTTTTAGCCATTTTACCAACCAGCAGAATTTCTGCATCGCGATCAGTGCTGTGCATGCTTTCCTGTGGTACCGGTGGGGCGGGGTGGAGTCCGTAAATTCGGACCTGTTTATCGCTAAATGCGACATCGGCAATAATAGACGGAATTTCGTCGTCGATCAAATAGTTTATCTCACTGTGCAGTACTGGTAATTTGCTATAGAATAGAAGTCCGTACGTATTGTCTTTCGGAATCTCAATGGAATGAGGGTATTCCTGCTTTATTTCCTTTAAATTATCCAACCACACCTGGTCGGTTTCGACAATGAACACCACATCCGGATCTCTGACTTTTATCAGATCCAACAGTTTTTTATAGGATTTGTTGTATTGATAAACATTGGCCACTAATACGGTCATTACCTGGCGATCATCCTGCGCGGTATCCTCATAGATCATTTTTTTTCCCAATGGTGTAAACGGGACAATAAGATAGCCCAAATACAAGAAAGATATCGACAGACATCCCATCGCCAATAGGTCGGGCCACGTTCTTGATTCGTGAAAAAAAAATATCCACAAAGCGAGCAATACGCCAATGATGACAAATTTCTGCAAACGTGGATAATCAAATATGCGATAAACCCAAAGGTCTTTATGAATCGTAGGAACAAGAACCGCAATCATAGCAAGAGCGGTGGCAATAAGAAGCACTAATTTACTTATACCCATATGTTTTTATTGCCGGATAAAATGTGATATCATGCGGGAATTTATTTTCTGGCGAATGGAGGAAGCAATTTAGTGCTTACTTCGCCAAATCCAATGCGGATATTTTCATTTTCACAAAAACCTTTCATAATGACCGTGTCATTGTCGTTGATAAACTTTCGCTCAGTGCCATCGCTGACTTTTATCGGGTTTTTGCCACCCCATGTAAGTTCGAGCATCGATCCAAAACTCTCGGGCGTCGGGCCGGAGATTGTGCCGGAACCCATCATGTCGCCTGAATTTACGCGACAGCCATTGGAAGTATGATGCGCCAGTTGCTGACTCATGGTCCAGTACATATATTTAAAATTGGAGCGTGATACTACTGTGGGTTCACCGTTTTCAGGAGCAATTGACGCTTCCAGATTGATATCAAATGCATGTTTTCCTTTTTGTTGAAGATATGGAAGCGGATTCGGATTTTGTTTCGGCCCTTTTGTGCGGAATGGTTCCAACGCGTCCATAGTGATGATCCAAGGCGAAATCGACGATGCAAAATTTTTGGCCAGGAACGGTCCCAGCGGAACATATTCCCATTTTTGGATATCTCTGGCGCTCCAGTCATTCAACAGGACCATTCCGAAAATATAATCCTCAGCTTCGTGAACGGGGATATTTTCGCCCATTACATTGGCATCGGTGGTGATAAAAGCCGTTTCCAGTTCGAAATCGACCAAACGCGAAGGCCCGAATACCGGTGAAGTTTCGCCCGGTGGCAATGTTTGTCCCATTGGTCTGTGAACAGGAACGCCCGACGGCACGATGGACGAACTGCGACCGTGGTACCCTACCGGAATATGAAGCCAGTTGGGCAGTAATGCATTTTCGGGATCGCGAAACATTACGCCTACATTGGTCGCATGTTCCTTGCTGGAGTAAAAATCGGTGTAATCACCAATCAGAACCGGCAATTGCATTTCGACATCGTCCATATTAAAAATCACAATGTCACAGTCTTTTTTATTGTCGCGAAGCTTGGGATTATTAGCGTCGAATATCTCGGCGATACGGTTTCTTACTAATCGCCAGGTTTTTTTTCCATCCGATATGAAGTCGTTCAACGTATCCTGCATGAACATATCGTCAGTGAGTTCGATGCCTTCGAAATAGTTTAATTGTTGCAATGCCCCAAGGTCGATCGCATAATCGCCGATGCGGGTACCAATAGTTACAACATGATCTCTGGTCAGGAAAACGCCGAAAGGTATGTTTTGGATCGGGAAATCACTGTTTTCGGGCACTTCGAGCCATGATTTCCGAGTAATATCGTTTGCAGTTATAGGCATTAAGGGTAGTATTTGGTTGTTAAAAATCACTTATCAAATATAAAATTAACAAACATTTTACCAAACGATTTTCGTATTTTTGGGCTCAATTTAACGTAATCTTACCAAATGCGACACGATGTAGAGATATTCGACCTCATCCTTGATGAGCAGGATCGACAAATCCATGGACTGGAATTGATTGCTTCCGAAAATTTTGTGAGTGACCAGGTTATGGAAGCCGCCGGATCATGCCTGACAAATAAATATGCCGAGGGTTATCCCGGGAAAAGATATTATGGAGGCTGCGAAGTGGTCGACATTGTGGAACAAATTGCGATCGACCGCGCCAAGGCGTTGTTTGGAGCAGAATACGTAAACGTGCAGCCACATTCGGGATCACAGGCTAATACAGCCGTTTACTCAGCATGTTTAAAACCCGGTGATAAGATTTTGGGTTTTGACCTGTCACACGGCGGCCACCTGACGCACGGTTCGCCGGTCAATTTCTCGGGCAAACTCTACAATCCCGTTTTTTACGGAGTGGAGCGCGAAACCGGACAATTCGATTACGATAAGATACAGGAAATAGCAACACGCGAAAATCCCAAAATGATCATAGCAGGTGCGTCGGCATATTGCCGCGATATGGATTTTGAAAGGTTTCGGCAAATTGCCGACAGCGTGGGCGCTTTGCTGGTTGGTGATATTTCGCATCCTGCCGGATTGATAGCCAAAGGACTGATGAACGATCCGATGCCGCACTGTCATATAGTTACCACTACCACGCACAAGACATTGCGCGGACCGCGTGGCGGAATGATCATGATGGGCAAAGATTTTGAAAATCCGTGGGGGTTGACTACCCCTAAAGGAGAAATCCGGATGATGTCGTCGCTGTTAGATCTTTCAGTCTTCCCCGGAAACCAGGGAGGCCCGTTGATGCACACCATTGCAGCAAAAGCGGTCGCCTTCGGTGAGGCACTTACCGATGAGTTTTTTCAGTATTCACTCCAGGTTCAAAAGAACGCCAAGGCGATGGCGGCGGCATTTATGGAGCGAGGTTACAACCTGATTTCAGGCGGAACTGACAACCACATGATGCTGATCGACCTTCGAAACAAAGGCATTACCGGGAAAGAAGCTGAAAACGCACTTGTCAAGGCGGAAATCACTGTCAATAAAAACATGGTTCCGTTTGACGATAAATCGCCCTTTGTGACTTCGGGAATCCGAATTGGTACGCCGGCGATCACTACGCGCGGTCTCGTCGAATCGGATATGGAAAGCATCGTTGAACTGATCGACAGGGTATTGTCGGATCATCAAAACGAGCAGGTAATCGAGCAGGTTGCCGACGAGGTAAACGAGATGATGAGCGAACGCGCTATTTTCGTTTTTTAATAATTTACTGAATGGATGTGGGTGCGTGAGCGGTAGAGGCAGGCACCGTGTGCAGCCGATGACGCGGCCCGCAGGGACACGCCCAAAAAACAATTTTTATAATGTCGGTACTGAGATTACAATTGCCAACCGATCCGCGTTGGGTTAATATCGTAGAAAGCAACATCGAGGAAATCCTGACCGATCACGCGTGGTGTGAGCAAAAAGCAGCCAGCAACGCGATTACGATCATTACTATTAATTCGGAGTTTCCGGATTTGGTTACCGATATGCTGGCCTTGGCCAAGGAAGAAATCGAGCATTTTGAGATGGTTCACGAAATCATCAAGCAGCGCGGTTATAAGCTCGGGCGCGAACGAAAGGACGCGTATGTGGGCGAACTTGCGCAGTATATGAAACGCAGCAATACCGGCAGCCGGGTGTCGGGGTTGGTCGAGCGCCTGCTTTTTTCTGCTATGATTGAGGCCAGAAGCTGCGAGCGGTTCAAGGTACTTTCCGAAAACATCAAAGATCCGGAGCTTTCTGCATTTTACAGAGAATTGATGGAAAGCGAGGCCGGCCATTATACTACTTTCATTACGTATGCCCGAAAGTACGGAACGGGTATCGATGTCGAGAAACGCTGGCGTGAATGGCTGGAATTTGAAGCTTCGATCATTGCCAACTACGGCAAAAGCGAAACTGTACACGGATAAAAATCTGTAAAATTATGGTTACCATCACTGAAGCGCTCCCGAACGAATACAATATCATTCAGGAAATTGCCCGGCGTACCTGGCCTGTGGCATATCGGGACATTCTGTCGAATGCACAGCTTGACTATATGTTGGAACTCTTTTATTCGATCGAAGCCATCAACCAAAATGCGGAAGACGGCCATCGGTTCCTGATTGCGCGCAGTGAGGGGCAAATTGGCGGATTCGCATCGTATCAAACCGATTATAAACCACGGCAGACCCACATCCAGAAAATTTATGTTTTGCCGGAAATGCAAGGGCGGCAAGTAGGACGTGAGTTAATGATAAGAATTCAGGAGATTGCACTCATGGCGGGGCAAACTGTGCTAAGCTTGAATGTGAACCGAAATAACAGCGCGCAGCATTTTTATTCCGGACTGGGTTTCAAAGTGGTAGAAAGTACCGATATTGACATTGGACACGGGTATCTGATGGAAGACTTTATCATGGAGAAATCACTGATATAGAAAGGCATTGGAGCGGTGGGTATCATACAACCCTTGTAACTAATTCTGTAACAGCATCAGGTAGAAATTTTGTCACTTTGAAGAGTACGATTTTTACCCCAAATGCTATGGAAAACAACAACACAACTACGCTAACAGTGCGGGTTTGCGGATCGATAGAAACGCCGCCTGCTATCAATCGGGAAACATTTCGGCAAAGCGTGATTGACACGATTTTGCAGGTCATGAAAACACAGGAAGTGGCAATCGAATACATTGGTTACCAGCCTGACAGAACCGGATTACATCACTTGGAATCATTCAAGACTGAATTTGAAGATTGTGTGTATGTGAGTTTCAATGTCGCATCGAAAGCCATAAATGAAAAGGATTATGCCGAAACAAAATCATCTGAAGATATTGTCAATGCTTTTGTGGACATTTTCGAACACAAGACACACCGACACCTTGAAATTGATTCTACCGTCCTCAAGAAGGGTACACGCCAGCGAATGATCGAACTTAGCAGCGACTGGCAACATTATTTAAAGCATGGCTAGTTGCCTGACGAACATTTTAAAAAGCCTGCGTTTGCGGGTTTTTTTGTACACGAATGTTTTCGGATTTAAATATGGGCGTGCCCCTGCGGGTCGCGTTTTCCGCTGTATCTTTTATCTCCTGCGTCGATAAAAGGATGCCGCTGCAACCGCTCACGCAATCGTCGAATATCGAAATTAAATTTTGGTCAGAATGAAAGCTTCTGTCGGTAGCGGATTCATTTGTATACAGTTTTCTGTAGTGAACATCTCTTCCCACCTAAAATTGTAAATTAACTGATTCGGGTCTAAGTTATTTTTTATCAGATCAATTTGTCCTATCAGCGTGCAACCCGTACTAATTTCATTATAGTAAATAAAGATTAATTTTTCCTCGTCAAGACCTACACCCGTACTACTAAGATGCGCATCTTTACTATCAAAATTTAAAGTGGATTGCAATTCAACTCCGTTAAGATTTGTTATTTTATACCTAATGAATGTTCTATCCTCGTAGTAATACTGTCCGTTTGGCCAGGTAACTTTCAATCGTGGTATTATATCGATTACAAATATTATCTTTTTATCGCCAGCAGTTCCCTGCCAAGTGCCCAAATAATGTTGGTAATCGCCTTTGATGTCTTTCAGGTAAACGACTGCTTCGAGTTCGCTCTTATTAACAGAGTTTAATGGAATGGGCCGGGCATATTCCTGCGAAAAAGCAATTGCCGAAATTGAGCAAATAAGTACCGAG
>JADMKR010000195.1 GCA_015478765.1 Flavobacterium sp. | reverse complement strand
TTTAGATAACTTGGCAAAACGTTTCGACTACATATTTTCGACCGAAAAAAAATATCCTGGTGCGCCAACAGTTCGACCGGTGGAAGTGAAAAATGACCATCCGTTTGCTATCGGATCCAAACAGGTCATACCCATAGACACCGATCATGCCGGCTTACAGGTTTTTGGTTACAGGATCGATAATTTCGCTTATTTGACAGATGTGAAAACAATTGACACCAGCGAACTTGACAAACTCCGGGGATTGGATGTTCTCGTGATAAATGTATTGCGCGACGAGCCGCATATAAGCCATTTAAACCTCGAGGAAGCGTTAACTTTGATCGACGGCATAGCGCCCAAAAAGACATATTTCACGCATATCAGCCATAATTTCGGTTTTCATGCAGAAGTGGAAAGCCGACTTCCGGAAAACATCTTCCTTGCATACGATAATCTACAACTTAATCTATAGAAATGAAAAAATCACTTTATCTCTACCTCTTTATTATTGCCGTTCTGATGAACGTATTTACATATGTCTGGTTCACCAAGCAACTTACTTTTGAAGAGCAACGATACGACAAATTCAGCTCAAAAATGGCCGATAGCCTACTGGTCAGCTACAACAATTCACTCGATGCGAATTACTTTTCACTCGCATACAATGACAACGCAAAGAACTACTTTGAGAAACATGATACGGCCGAATTGATTCCGCGTATCACCGACAAAATCATGGACCTCAATGACAGTCCGGATGGTAATTCATTGCTTCCTTATGGCCGGCTAAACGAGGAAAAATTCATCATTAATAAGGTACGGATCTTAAACCACCGCTGGATAATTGCCGATTTTAGCGACGGAAAGCTCTGGGGCGAAATACTGTTGAAGTATTTTATCGAAGAAGATGGATCGGTTACGTTTGATGAAATCGAATCACTTTTATACCAACCAAGAACCGATTCCCAGGAGTAGCTACTGCTGAAGCCATTCCCGGAAATCGAAAAAGTTTTGTGGTGCGACGCCATGGCCTACCGGATATTCCCGGTAATCCACATTGATCTTTAAATTTTCGAGGAATGGTTTGACCTTGCGGGCCCACGCAATCGGAATAACTTGATCAACCGAACCGTGCGATGCGAAAATCCGTAAATTCGAGAAATCTTTGGCAGTTGCTCCGTCTGCGAAAATTTCGGGATCGATGTAACCGCTGAGCGCGGCAACCTGGCTGATTTTTTCAGGATGTGACAATGCCACGGCATAACTCAGGATGGAACCCTGACTAAATCCGACTAAGGTGATTTTTTCGCTGTCGATTGGATATTTATCCAACAGCTCATCAATAAATTTGACAATAAGTGCACGGGATTCTTTTGCCTGTTCGATATTGGTGAATTTATTCATGCCCGCGTCAAAATTGATGGCAAACCAGGCATAACTCCCATATTGCAGGTCATGGGGCGCACGGGCCGAAACCACGTAATACTCATCGGGCAATTCGGTTGCAAACGAAAAAAGATCTGCTTCATTACTGCCATAACCGTGAAGTAATAACAGCAATGGATTTTTATCCCTTTTTATTTTCGGCTCCCTGATCATATATTCTAAAGACAAACTCATATTAAATATTTTTAAACCATTTTTGAAAATAATCGCCTAACAACGGTACCGGCTGCGTTTCGCCTTTAATGGCACTGAAGAGTCCGTACATCCACAATACGGAAATAAAAATCCACATTGAAACCGATAAAGCCATGCTGTCAAAATTGCTGATTATGAGTCCGAGTGAGATGAAGGTCAACGATAGCCCGAGCGCCTGCCGGATGTGAAAAGAGGCAAAGTTACTTTTCGGATCCGAATTCATCGACATCGCTATCAAAACCCCAACGACCAATATATAACCGGTAATCGCGGCAGTTTTTCCTTGTTCTATATCATTATCCATTTTTCAATATCAGTTGATTGTTGTTAAAAATCCCGTAGACTTTCCCGATAAGATTTTGGCCTAAAAATGCTGAATTTCTTGATTTTGATAAAATATCGGATTTTGTAAAAGTCAATTTGGCCGATGGATCGAAGAGAGTAAGTATGGCGGGTTGTCCTTTGGCCAGTTCAGCGTGGCCATTTGTAAATATATCGTGACCCGAGACGAGTTTTTGAATAACCGTTTCCAGCGGAAGCACCGTCATTAGTGCGCCAAATGCGCTTTCAAGTCCAATTATTCCGCTTAGTGCGTGGTCGAATTCCATCTTTTTATGTTCGATGTCGATTGGATTATGGTCGGATGTAATCATGTCGATTGTGCCGTCCATCACCCCGTCGAGCAAAGCTTTTCTATCCGATTCGTTGCGTAGCGGCGGTCTGACTTTATAACGTGTGTCAAATCCTTCCAGTAATTCGTCGGTCAACACCAAGTGGTGCACTGCTGCACTGCATGTTATATTCAGTCCTTTCTTTTTTGCGTCCCGAATCAACTCAACCGATTTCGCGGTCGAAATTGTCGGAATGTGCATCCTTCCCCCTGTGTATTCAAGCAGAAAAATATTCCGCGCCACTTGAATCGATTCCGCCAGTGCCGGAATGCCTTTCAGGCCCAAACGTGTAGATACCACTCCTTCATTGGCCACTCCGCGGAGCGACAGGTTATCATCATTGGAATATGCTATTACAATTCCGCCAAAATCCTGGGTATATTGCAGCGCAATCTTTAACAGATTTGTGTTGGCTACATCTTTTTTATAATCGCCGAATGCAATTGCACCCGCATTTTTCATATCGTAGAGTTCAGCAAGGTCTTTTCCGTCGGAATTTACGGTCAGTGCACCAATGGCGTGCAGGTTTGTCGCATTTCCTGTGGCCTTATTCTTTACAAAACCCACCTGCGACTGATTATCAATTATCGGAAAAGTGTTTGGTTGCAGCGCGATATCGGTAAATCC
>JADMKR010000194.1 GCA_015478765.1 Flavobacterium sp. | reverse complement strand
GACGATCTCCTGAATTTCTTCTTTGGCACCTTCAAGTCCGGCTACATCCTTAAATGTGGTTTTAATGTCGTTTTTTTCGTCAAACAATTTTGCTTTCGACTTGCCGATGTTAAATAACTGTCCACCTCCGCCAGGAGCTCCTGCTCCCGACATCCGTCGCATAATGAAAATCCATATTGCGATAATGATGATAAATGGCAGGAATGTAAAAAAGTATTCGGTCCAACTGTTGCGCGGTTCGAATTTGAAATCTTTTAAATTTCCTTTTGCAACTGCCTCTTCAAGTTTACGCTGGAAAATTTCATCGTTTCCAATGTCAAAAATATAATGCGGACCCTCATTTGGACGGTTCAACATATCTTTTGCCACTACATTATGCCGTTTGTCTTTCAGCGCCTCTTTCGTCAGATATACCTCACCTTCAGTTTTATTGAAAACCACCACACGTTCTACCTGGGCGCTGTCGAGCAACACGTCGAATTTGGGCGGACTAATCTTTAGCGGTTCAGAAAAGCTGGAGCTATTGCTGCTGACACTGATGATTATAAACAGTAAAATTGCGCCTGCATATAGCAACCACGGACTAATTTTAAGTTTATTAGGATTGGGGTCTTTATTATCTTTTGCCATTTAAAGTGTCAAGAAAATTAATATTTGTTTTGGATGGTAGTGATTTTTGCATCGCCCCACAGACTTTCGATATTGTAATACTCACGAATGTGCTTTTGAAAGACGTGCACTACGATATTGACATAATCCATCAGCACCCACTCGGCGTTTTCGGCACCTTCCACGTGCCAAGGCTTGTCTTTTAATTCTTTGGATACCGTTTTTTGAACAGAATTTACGATAGCGTTTACCTGTGTATTCGAGTTTCCGTTACAGATGATGAAGTAATCGCATGCAGAGTTATCAATTTCCCTAAGGTCAAGTATGTCAATGTCGTTTCCTTTTACCTCTTCAATCCCTTTGATTATGTTGGCTAACAGGATGTCATTATTTATTTTTTTAGTCATTTACTAATTTTGTATAAGTTGGCAAAGTTATCATTTTTTGTGTTTATTTTTGAACCTTAACAAAAGATTAATCAGCGTAAACACTACAAAAACGCAATGCGGATAGTCAAACTCGATGCCACAGAATCCACCAACGACTATCTCAAGCAATGGAGTCGGAGGGAGGTTTTACCAAACTTCACGGTAGTTACTGCCGAAAATCAGACAAAAGGCAAGGGCCAACGCGACGCCGTGTGGGAGTCGGAAGCCGGTAAGAACCTGACTGTCAGCGTGTATGTTTCAGAAACTAGTCATTTCCAATACGGGATTTTTAGCATGAACATTGCAGTTGCCGTGGCACTTTTGGACACATGCAGAGTTTTTGATATTCCCGAAATTACCGTCAAATGGCCGAACGACATTTTGTCAGGAAGTAAAAAAATTGCGGGTATCCTGATTGAAAACGTGCTGGCATCCGATGGTCGATTTACCTCAATAATTGGTATCGGCCTCAATGTAAATCAGTCCGATTTTGGCAATTTGTCGTCGGCCTCATCAATGGCTAACACTACCGGGCGAATATTCGACAGGTCGGCTGTTTTGGAAGGTCTGTTGTCGAATTTAATGACACGATTGGCTGACGATCCGCAGAAATCCAGTTGGATTGATTACCGTTCGAATCTGTTCCGTAAAGATTTGGAAAGTGAATTTGAACTTCCCGACGGCAGCAAGCTTCGAGGAGTGATCCGCGATGTGGACCACCATGGTCAGTTGTGTATAGAGATTGCGACCGAAACGCGTGCCTATGGCCTTAAGCAGATCAAGCTGGTATATTAGCCGGGAAGAACAGTCGAAACGTTGCGCCTTCATTTGGCAATGCTTCGGCAGTGATGCGACCGCCGTGTGCCTGCATTATTTTTTTGCAAAGTGCCAGTCCGACTCCCGAGCCGCTATATTCGCCCTGGCTGTGCAACCTGGAAAAAATATTGAAAATACTGGTAGCAAATTGCGGGTCAAACCCAATGCCGTTATCTTCGAAAATAATAACATCAATATCTTCGCCACTTGTCCCCATCTGTTTTTCAGCAGTGATTTTGATCACCGGTGGCTCCGTGTCCTTGGCGTATTTTACGGAGTTTAGAATCAGATTCAGAAACACTTGTTTTACTAAAAACGGTACCGCTCTAATTACAGGGAGTTGTGCGACCGAAATTTGAACTTCTTTATCATTTATAACATCATCAATATCAAGTAAGACGCTGTCCATAACCGAGTTCAGACTCACAGCTTCGGAGAAATTGGCTGCGTGATTGATTCGGGTATATTTCAGGATATCGATGAGTAACTTCTGCATTCTGCTAGCCGAGCTATTGATCCGATTCAGCGATTCAATAACTTTATCAGACATCGTTTCCTTTTCTTTCATCAGGATGCGCGAAGAGATCAGCTGCATTTTACGCAACGGCTCCTGAAGATCATGCGTACTGATCCAGTTGATATTTTCAAGTTCTGAATTGGTTTCTTTCAGTATTTCACTGAGTTGCCTGTACTTGGTTTCTTCCAGGCTTAACACCAAAAATGTAGCATGTTTTTGTAAAAGGTTGGCGTAGTTTGCCGCAGCATTCAATTCGGGTGCCAGCCATGGTTTGCTCACACATTGAACGATTTCTTTCCACAAATCGAACGAATTACGGGGCGACAGTCCGTTTTTGTCTTTTATAATCGCTTTCGACGGATCACCTGCCCAGTGCACCTCGTTCAGCGTTTCGGGGCGGAACCACATAATGGAATTTGGGCCTTCGGGTGCCAATGAATGGTATAAAACACCAGCTACCTGTTTGCACAAATCACCATACTCAGGCAAGTAATCCTGTAATTTTTCGGTGTGAAAGCTTGAATTTTCGCTGATTGATGAAATAGCGGTCGCCAAGGTCAGCAAGCCCTCGTCCGATGGTGTCATTCCGCGTTTATAAATGTGACCGTTAAAAATGATTGCAGCCCCGGCCGCGTTGCAAAGCGTTAGGATTGCGTCGGAAGCCAGCAATTTATTAAAATCGTGCTGCTCGGCTCCCAACTCAATCGCAGTTAATTTCTCGAGTGCCGCGTTCGACGCCAGAGAAACTTTATACTCCTCGTTGGATTGCCTTACGTCAATTTGAGACGTGATGAAATGTCCTTGCAGTTGCGCGGCCAGTCTGATTTCAGGTTTAATAATTTTCGGCGAATAATGATGACATGCAATCAGTCCCCATAATCTGCCCTGATGAATGAGCGAAATAGTCAGCGTGGCACCAACACCCATATTCTGGAGATATTGAACGTGAATAGGCGAGGTGCTGCGCAGTACCGAGTGGCTTAAATCGAGATTCGTGTTCTGGTTGTTGTCAATTGTATAAATCGGTACCGGTGTATAATTGATATCGGATATGATTCGGAGGAGATTCTTTAAATACAATTGCCTCGCCTGCACGGGAATATCGGTGTGCGGATAATGAAGTCCTAAAAACGGCTCCAGATCGTCGCGAAGGGCTTCGGAAATAATCTCACCGTTGTAATCGCTATCGAATCTGTAGATCATCACCCGGTCATAACCGGTAATCTGTCTTGTCTCGCGAGCTACCATATCGCATAATTCCTGCAATGTGCTGGTTTGGTTCATATACGAAAGGAAGCGCGAAGTTTGATCGTAGATATCGGCTAACGGAACTGATTCGTCCAATTCTGGCTCTGCCTCGATAATGATATTTTCTGCGCTGCGATGGATGTGGCAACTGAAATTGTGGCCTCGTATCTCACTGCGTATCGGATGACCTGCAGTGCTATTGGTAGCGATGTTCGATAAACGCGAACATAAGTCAGGCGGAAGTATTTTCGAGATGTGTTCCGATAGGATTTCTGCCGGCGTCAATCCGATGAATTCCGTAACGTTTTGGCTGCAAAAGGTAATTTGTAAAGTAGATGAATCGATTGCGATCAGAAAACCGTGCGGCTGAATACTACCGGGAATGTGAATTGGTTCGTGTTCGCAGTTGGTAAGATTTACAATATCCCGGTTGACAATATCCCTGATTTTCATACAACGTTTAAGGACGATTTTGCAAAATGTTTGTGTATGGCGCCAAAGGCGTATAATGCTCCGTCGATAATTTCCTGACCTGCAGCATGTTCTTTTTCATAAGCTGTAAGATCTTTGAGGAAATTTTTCCAATAGCTACCGGTATGATTGCCATATCCTGCAAGGAAGGACGCGCCGTTTGTAGCGCTGAGGCCCAAAACCGACTCGACATTTTTAAGAATGTATCTGCCTCCCAGCGTGGAACCTTCCACAACGTAGATAATTCCCGCGATGAACGCAGGTGAGTCGATAGCAGTGTCAAAAACGGGGCGTGGCGATATTGGTTTACCATCTAATGAACAAAAATCATCACTCAGTAATTGAGTTTTCATCCTGAATGTCAAATCACTGTAAATCGAGTTGGCCCTTGGAAAGAAGTGCTTTTCCACATCGTATATTACATCAAACATCAACTGCAGATAATTGCGGTAGGCGTCCATGGTGAGTTGCGGACTCATCAGTGCCGAGGTGACATCCAGACTTTCCAACGCTTGGTGTACATCGGCCGTGGCAGATTTAATGGCTGCTGCAAAAGACTGGTCTGAATCGGTATTTTGTTGGGAATCTAACATCAGTAAACTTATGCAGAATAAACAAAATTTTCTTCGGTAGCGTTAAATGTTTTCCAATCGATTCGCATCGCATGGGCAATGCTTTCTTTCAAAGTTGAGAAATTGGAGGACTTGGGAACATAATAACTTGCGCCCAATTCTTTACTCAAAGCGATTGATTGCTCGTCATGTGAAGTTGAAAAAATCACAATAGGAAGTTTCTTAAAAGAATCCGATGCGCGCAACTTTGTCAATACATCGAATCCTGTAAGGCCGGGCATATTCAGATCAAGAAACAGCATGCTCGGTGCGGGCGGCGGATTTTCAAGCGCGGCCAATAACTTCAATCCCGATGGATACGTGTGTATGTTTGCCGTGTTATTTACTTCGCCGGCAACTTCACAAAAGAATTCGATATCATCTTCGTCATCATCTGTGTAAAAAATCGTAAATTCTTTAGGTAAAAGCATTTTTTAAAAATTGGAAGGTAAATATAATCGATTTTGACCGGATAAAATCTGATGCCTCAAAGACTTAACATTTGATTAGTACTAAGGCCTCCGGAAAAATTTCTAGAGTGAACTCATATTCCCTGCCAGCGTCTCGATAAATTTACTGATGGGTCCTTTGATCATCATCGCCATCATCGCGTTAAATTCGCCTTCAAATAACAATTGTACTTCCGACTGATTTTCGCCGATTTCGTTGATGTTTGCAGTTAACGTAAAAGGTAGTTTGTCACTTGCCGCGCCGAGTATGATTTTATTCGGCGGAAGTTTTTCCTTCACTTTCAGTTTTATTTCCGGCATGCCTTTGAGCGCGAACACAAATGAATCTTCACTTGTGACTTCAAACTTGGCGATATTTTCGGGCATTAATTGCTCAAAATTGCGAACATCCGATAAGGATTCGAATAATTGTGACGCCGGTTTATCGACGATGACTTTCTGGCTTTCTAAATTCATGGTTGTATTTTGGTGGTTTCGACATCCCAACCCGCAGGATTGGCGCTCCAGACTTCAAGAGCCTGTTGTTCATCTTCAGTTATGTATTTCCGTTCGACGGCAATTGAGAGCAGGTTTTGATAGCTGCTCAGGGTAAATAAGGTGACATTTTCATTTCGGAAGTTTTCTGCGGCAATTTCGAATCCATACGTGAAAATTGCTGCCATTCCTTTGATATTTGCCCCGGCTGCACGAAGTGCTTCCACGGCAAGCAAACTGCTTTTTCCAGTGCTGATCAAATCTTCCACCACCACTACATTCTGGCCTTTCTGTAAAAATCCTTCTATTTGATTCTGCCTGCCGTGCTTTTTTGCCTCCGGCCTGACATAGACAAACGGCAACCCCATATATTCGGCAACCAATACGCCAATTCCAATCGCGCCGGTAGCCACACCCGCAATAACGTCGGGCTTTCCAAACTGATTTTCGATGTGCCTGGCAAATTCCTGCCGGATGTAATTACGGATAGGAGGAAAGGACAATGTTAGACGATTGTCGCAGTAAATGGGAGATTTCCATCCAGAAGCCCATGTAAATGGATTTTTAGGATTCAATTTAATTGCATTTATTTGCAAAAGCAATTCGGCAGTTTTCTCGGCTGTATCTTTGTTAAAAACCATATCACAAATGTATAAAGTTTTTGTGAACGACAAGCCTCTTTTTCTGACCAACCAAATTGTCAGGGAAACCGATTTTCAGTTGTTTCTGTTAGAAAGCGTTGATATCAAGCAGCTTATATGTAAGATATTTCAAAATAAAATTTCAAAGGCATGGCTTTACCATCCTGATGAAAAGGAAATCATGAAAACGCTCAAGTCAAAGCTTCCGGTGAATAAGGCCGGTGGCGGTTTGGTCTACAATCAAAAAGGACAAGTGCTTTTTATTTTCAGGAATGGAAAATGGGATCTTCCAAAAGGAGGAATCGAGAAAGGTGAAGAGATAAATGAAACGGCACTCCGTGAAGTTTATGAGGAAACAGGCGTACGCGGACTCGAATTAAAAGAGAAAATCCACAAGACCTATCACGTTTTTAAACGCAACGGCCGTTATAAGTTGAAAATCACCCATTGGTTCCGAATGGAAACCGACTATGAGGGTCCGCTTTACCCGCAAGCCGAAGAAGGCATCGATAAAGTTGAATGGCTGAACCCGGCACAGGTGCAGGAGGCTTTGTTGAATTCTTACGAAAACATCAAGCTACTATTTGAAAACCATCAATCGGTTATACGGTAAACGGGATATTGCAGATGCGATTTTTCGTAATGTTCCGAATTTTTGTAGATCCAATCAATTTGGGCAGCACCCGATTCCGCGAATTTGGCATCCGACTTCTTCTTCCGCTCGAAATCCGACCGCAACTTCGCATCTTTCTCAAGTAACCTTTTGGCCAAATCCTCAAACACATACGCCGAATAATACTCTTTTTGCTGAAGTATCGAGTCAAAGAAATTCCATACGAAAAACGAATCATTCGCCAACGGTTCCAATGTTTCCAGTAAATATTTTAATCCGGGCTGGCTGGTGGAAATCAGATAATCACCTTTGCGGAATGCAATCATTTTCTTTTCAGTTTGCAAACTGATAGTATTATGCGGATAATGACCTTCGTAAGCATATGAAGATGTTTTGTAATCGCCGATTCGATATGACTCCACTAGGATTTCCCTATCCGAAGACAGTTGTTCCATCACAATATTGTTCTGTTTCAGCAGTTCGATAACATTCCACCAGGCTTTCGGTATGATGTAACTTTTAGGGATCTTAACCTGTACAGTAGGTTTGAAAGTTGAAAAATACGGAATCTTTTTGCGAAAGGGTCTCGACTGATCGTAGTACAGCCGCGGCTTACCTGAAATATCACTGGCTTTTTCAGCTCCTTCGTAACCCAAAAAATCAATCTCACCGGGAACAGTTTTATCTATTTCCCATTTCAGCGTGTAATTTTGCCCGGCTTTGTACATAGCGAGATTCTGCGCGCGCAACTTTTTTACCCTGCTGAAATTTTTCTCGAGATAACCAATGGTTGTCACCATATATTCGTAGGTCACTGCCACGCGCGATGCATAATCTTTGAGCATATGGGTTTCCGGCATCGATCCAATGGTATTGAACATGGATGCGTAACCGGTGGAATATCTTGGGTAATCCATAAATTCTTCAAATCCGGCGTCGGGAGTGCGATCGTGGATGTTTACATAGGGAACCGATTCGATGTTTTTTCTTTTCAAATCTTTCAGCAGCTCCGGCAGCATCTCATTCCGCCAAAACATCCCCAATTTCCCGCCAAGTTTTTGCGGTTGTGTCGCGATATAAGTGAAGGTATATTGATAATCGGCGCCATTGCTTACATGGTTGTCGATAAAAACATCGGGGTTGAACTTGTGAAAAATACCGGCAAAACTCCGCGCGTTTCGGCTATCCGACTTCACAAAGTCCCTGTTCAGGTCGTAGTTTCTTGCGTTCCCACGGAAACCATAACTTTCCGGACCGTTTTGATTCGTGCGTGAGTGCGAATTGCGGTTCAGTGCGCCGCCAATGTTATATACCGGAATGGTTACGACTACCACGTTTTTAGGCACGGCAATCCTGCCCAAAGCCAAATCGCGGAACAGCATCATGGTTGCGTCAATACCGTCGGGTTCGCCCGGATGTATGCCGTTGTTGATGAGTAATGTCGCCTTGTTCGCGGATGAGCCAATTTGTGCATCATGGTCGAAGGTGACTGTGTGCAGCGGTTCACCCGAATCGGTCGGGCCTTCTGCCGAAATGGAGATGGTGCTGAAATTAGCTGCCAGCATCCGATAATAGGCTATGGTTTCATCGTAGGTGGCTGTTTGGTTGCCATTTCCTTTTTCGTAAGGTGTCAGATAATCGTTTTGTGCAGATGCCATAACAGAAAATAATAAAATTGAAATCGGAAGCCTCATCGTCGTGATTTAAAATGTAAATGTAAAAATTTTGGCGGCAATCAGATACCTTTGCAAGATGACGTACGATAATAAATCAAATAATATAGTAGCCAATCTCGGAATTGAAGAATTGAATGAAATGCAATTAGCCGCTGAAGAGTCAATTCTTCGCGATGCCAATGTGTTGCTGCTTTCTCCAACGGGATCCGGAAAAACACTGGCATTCCTGCTTCCTATTTTCCAGCTCCTGGAGGCCGATAATCCAAAAGTACAATGCCTGATACTTGTACCATCGCGCGAACTTGCGCTTCAAATTGAGCAGGTTTGGAAAAAAATGGCGACCGGCTATAAGGTTAATGTATGCTACGGTGGCCATTCGGTTGAAACCGAAATCAAAAATCTGAGCAACCCGCCCGCGTTATTGATCGGTACGCCCGGCAGGATCGCCGATCACATCGAACGCAGAACGTTTGATCCCACAACTGTCCGAACCTTGATCCTGGACGAATTCGATAAATCGCTGCAATTGGGCTTTCACGAACAAATGTCATTTATAATCAGCCGTCTGAGCCAGGTGTCGAAGCGGATTCTGGTTTCGGCCACCGATATTGAAATTCCGAAATATGTAAATGTCCAACGTCCCACAATACTCGATTTTACACGGGATTCAGCCGATGAGAATTTGTCGCTCAGAATGGTCCAGGCGAAAGATAAGGACAAGATCGACAGCTTATTTGCTCTTTTGTGCTCGCTTAACGCCGAGGCAGCACTAATTTTCTGTAACCACCGCGATTCTGCAGAGCGGATAAGTGATACGTTGAATGAACGCGGAATCTTCGCTACGTATTATCACGGAGGCATGGATCAGGACGAGCGTGAACGCGCTTTGGTTCAGTTTCGGAACGGGAGTGTACGTTATCTGATTACCACTGATCTTGCTGCCCGCGGCCTCGACATTCCCGAGATGAAGTGTGTTATCCATTACCATTTGCCATCCAAATTGGAAGAATTTACGCATCGCAACGGCAGGACAGCACGAATGATGGCCACGGGCACTGCGTATGTGCTGGTTCATCAAAGTGAGAAAAAAGTCGATTATCTCAATTACGACATGCCTGTATTTGAATTATCAGCCCAGGCGAAACTACCCAAAGCACCTGATTTTCAAACGCTCTATATCAGCGGCGGAAAGAAAAATAAGCTTAATAAATTCGATATTGTCGGGTTTTTGTCACAAAAGGGTGGTTTGGATAAAAATGATCTGGGGCTGGTCGAGGTCAAGGATTTTATTTCATTTGCCGCCGTAAAATCGGATAAAGTGAAGCAAGTGCTGCAAAATATCCGCGATCAAAAAATGAAAGGCAAAAAGTATAAAATCGAAGTTGCTCGCGGCGTGGTCAAAAAGGAAGAAAATTAATTATTTCGTCCGGACTGCGTCGGGAACCAACAGCTGATATTCACCACCATTCCTGATGACATCGCGCACAATACTCGAACTGATATAGGCCGTATTGGCCGAGGTTAGCAAGAACACCGTTTCGATTTTCGAAAGTTTACGGTTTGTGTGAGCAATGGCTTTCTCAAATTCGAAATCGGCCGGATTCCGGAGCCCTCGTAAAATGAATTTCGATTTTATCTTTTTACACAGCTCGATGGTCAGGCCTTCATAAGTCATGACCGACACTGTTTCGTCGTCCTTGAAACTCTCTTCAATGAATCGCTTGCGTTCCTCAAGCGGAAACATGTATTTTTTATCGGCATTCACGCCAATCGCCACAACGATTTTGTCGAACAGAGGAATGCTGCGCTTGATCAAATCGTAATGACCTAATGTTATTGGGTCGAATGAACCTGGAAATACTGCTATTTTCGCCATAATGGTTTTCTTTGTAATGCGAGTTCGATCTCGTTATCGAGTAAAACCGAGAATTCAATATTGGCAAATCGTGCCTGTTGCGGGAAGATGCTTTGAGGCGATAATCCCGGATTTGTATTTATTTCGATAAAATGCGGTACGTCATCCATTATAATGAATTCGGAACGTGAAAATCCGGTCATGCCCAATGCGTCGTAGACCTTTTTTGCCGAAGTGATCACTTTTTCGGCTATTTCATCAGAGATACGTGCCGGCGTGATTTCTTCAGATTCGCCCGAGTACTTGGCGGCATAATCGAAAAATTCGTTGTGCGAAACAATCTCTGTTAATCCGAGAACAGTTGTTTTTCCGTTTAATTTCAAAACGCCAACGGAAATCTCAACTCCGTCCAGAAATGACTCGATAAGAATGTCGGAATCCTCTGCGAATGCGAATTCCAGCGCTGCGTCGAGTTGGTCGAGACTGTTCACTTTGGTAACTCCCAAACTGCTGCCCGATTGATTCGGCTTGACAAAAAATGGTAGTCCGAGTGTGTCTTCTAACGCGGTTCCGGAAATATCGTCGCCTTTACTCAAATATACAGAGCGCGCTTTCGGGATGTCGAATTTGGAGAGCACCGATAAAGTATCGCGTTTGTTGAAAGTTAAAGCCGACTGGTAAAAATTGCATCCGGTATACGGAATCTCGACCAATTCCCAATAGGCCTGAAGATGACCGTCTTCGCCCGGAGTACCATGGATGGTATTTACAATCACATCGAATGTTACCTTCCGGTTTGCAGTAAAAGAAAAGTCGGCTTTGTCAATTGAAATTCGCTGATTGTCGTGGATGGCAAACCAGCCGTCGGTCAGCACATGGACTTCAAACACAGTATATTTTGATCGGTCAAGGCTTTCGAGTATCAGTTGGCCACTACGCAGTGAGATCACCGATTCATCGGAGTATCCACCCATCACAACAGCTATGTTCATTAAGATCGGGATTAATTAGCAAACAAAATTACATTTTTTTTGAAAACGGATGCCACTGGTAATTTTATATCTTTGCGTAAATTAAAATTTATGAGTTTTCGAAAATACGCCACCAGCCGCTCCTTCTTCATACAGGTGGTCGCTGCCATTACGGTAATTGTACTGTTGGTTTTTATTTGTATGTATTGGCTTACATTTACCACATTGCACGGCGAGGAGATATCGGTGCCCGATCTTAGCAAACTCAGCGAAGAACAGGCTGAAGAAAAACTCAACGAACTGGAACTTAACTACATAATACTGGATAGTGTCGACTATGTAAAGGAATATCCAAAGTATAGTGTTGTTCAACAGGATCCCAGGGCTGGCGCCAAAGTAAAAAAGGGCCGAAAGATCTATCTTAAAATAAACTCATCGGGCTTTACATCGATGCGAATGCCGAACTTGATCGAAAAGACCTATCGGCAGGCAGTTCCGACATTATTGTCACTCGGACTGGAAGAAGGCAAGATCACTTACAAACCGTACCTCGGTAAAGATATGGTGCTCGAAATGTGGCATAACGGAAAAAAACTCAAGCCGGGCGACAAAGTGCAAAAATCATCAAAAATTGACTTGGTCCTGGGTGACGGGAAAGTAGGCTTTGATGAATCGGATATAGATACCGCACCGGATAATGTTGATTATGACGAAACAGCAGATGAATAATATCGAAGAATCGGAAGATGAGTTATTTGAACATTTTCGTTTTGAGGTAACCAAAGGACAGGCACTGCTGCGAATTGATAAATTTCTGATGGGTTTAATTCCCAATTCCACCCGGAACAAGATACAGCGTGCGGCCACCGATGGCGACATTTATGTAAATGACTTGCCGGTCAAATCAAATTACAAAGTCAAGCCTTTTGATGTGGTGCGAATATTACTCGCTCATCCACCGTTTGAAAACAGGGTCGATCCCGAAAATATTCCACTGGACATTGTTTATGAAGACGATGCATTGCTGTTGATCAACAAGCCTGCTGGTCTTGTCGTTCATCCCGGCCACGGAAACTACACGGGAACTCTTGTAAACGCACTCGCTTACCATTTTGAAAATCTTCCTTTAAACAGCAGTGAACGACCGGGATTGGTTCACCGAATCGACAAAGACACATCGGGACTATTGGTTATTGCCAAAACAGAAGCTGCTCTTAGCCATCTCGCGCGCCAATTCGAATTCAAAACCTCGGAACGCGAATACGTAGCCCTGGTATGGGGAAATGTGAAGGAAGATGCGGGAACGATTGAAGGAAACATAACCCGACATGCAAAAGACCGTATGCAAATGATGGTGACCGACGATCCCGATGTTGGAAAACCTGCAATTACCCATTACAAAGTTATTGAGCGATTTGGCTATGTAACATTGGTGTCGTGCAAACTCGAAACCGGCCGAACGCACCAGATTCGGGTTCATATGAAACATTTGGGACATCCTTTGTTCAATGACGCCCGTTATGGAGGCGATCGGATTTTAAAAGGAACCACTTTTACGAAATACAAGCAGTTTATAGAGAATTGTTTTAAAATATTGCCGAGGCAGGCGCTTCATGCAAAGACATTGGGATTTGTACATCCCGTAACCGGTGATATGATGCGTTTTGATACCGAACTTCCGCAGGATATGCAGGATGTAATTGAGAAATGGCGCGGCTACTCGGTTTCGAATGCTGCCGAGGCGGATGAAGATGAATAGCTTATGAAAATTGTAATTTCACCAGCGAAAACACTGGATTATGAGTCGGATTTGCCCATTGCCGAATACTCGCAGCCTGCGTTTCTATCGCGTTCCCGTAAAATTCATTCTGTTTTAAAAAAATTGAAACCAGCCGAATTGTCGGAGCTGATGGATATTTCAGCAAATCTGGCCGATTTAAACTGGCGGCGAAATAAGAAATGGAAAACTCCTTTTACTGCCGAAAATGCACGGCCTGCCGTATTTGCATTTAATGGCGATGTTTATACCGGACTGGATGCATATTCGATCCCGAATGAAAATTTTGCGCCGCTACAGGATAAACTTAGAATCCTGTCGGGATTGTATGGAATTCTGAAGCCGCTGGATCTCATACAGCCCTACCGATTGGAAATGGGTACGAAGTTGGCCGTAGGAGAATCGGAGAATTTGTACGACTTCTGGCGCGAGACCATTACCAAATCGCTGAATAAGGAATTGAAGAAAAACGAATTGTTCGTAAATCTTGCCAGTCAGGAATATTTTAGTGCGATTGATGTGAAAAAACTAAAGGTCCCGGTTATTACCCCTGAGTTCCGCGATTTTAAGGATGGCAAATTGAAGATGATCAGCTTTTTTGCCAAGAAGGCGCGCGGCATGATGGTTCGCTATATAATAGACACCCACGCCAAGACGATTGACGACCTGAAAGGTTTTAATTATGATGGTTATGCTTTTGATGCGAATTTGTCAAAAGGAAACAAATTGGTGTTTACGCGGTAATTAATTTTCCAAAGCTTCTATTTCCCGAAGATTCTGCGAAGTATTTTTGCGCTGATTGCGCGACAAGTCCCACATTGCATCGACACCGTGCTTGGCCGTTTGCTGAACTTTCAGCAGCTGCTTTGTGAGCACCTCCAATTTTCCGGCATCCCGGATATCCAATTTAGGTTTGATCTGGTCGACAAAATCCAGAAATTCAGGAAAAATCAGTGCATTCTCCTCGTATTCACTTTTTAACTCCTCGTGCGACTCCTTGATATCCCGACTGAGATCATTGGAGTAATATTCGCTGATACGGCGCAGTTCGCGTACGAGTTTTTGCTTATTGTTTTTAAACATTCCCATGGCGAAGATATTTGTGTAACTTGTTTGAAGTCAATCAAATATAATAAAAAAATATACTGCGTGTATTTTTTTTATGCTGAAGTATTATTTTCGAAGCCAGTTGCTTAACAATTGTTTGCCGCCGGGTGTGAGAACGCTTTCAGGGTGGAACTGGACACCTCGGATATCATAAATTTTGTGGCGAAGAGACATGATTTCGCCATTGGTATCGGTGGAAGTGATTTCAAGTACATCGGGGAAATTGTGCCGATTTACACTCCACGAATGATAGCGTCCAACGGTGACAGGTGATTCCATTTGGTCAAAAAGCGATTCGTTTGAAGCGGTAATCGTGAGTTCGCCGGAAACGCCGTGATATACTTTTTCAAGGTTGATGAGCGATCCGCCAAAGACTTCGGCGATCGCCTGTTGGCCCAGGCAAATCCCCAGAATTGATTTGGATGAAGCAAACTTTCGGATAACATCTTTAAGCAATCCGGCCTGATCGGGAAGTCCGGGGCCGGGTGATAACAAAATTTTGTCGAAAGACTCAAGTTCGTCCAGTTCGAATTCATCATTCCGGAATACGATGACGCTGCAATCGAGTGCTTCGAGGTAGTGCACCAGGTTGAAGGTGAAACTGTCGTAATTGTCGATGACGGCGATTTTGATCATGGCGCAAAAATACACAATTACGTGCGACTGCGAGAAGGATGGAAGTGGAAAGCCCACAGCCGGAAGAATGACGGCGCGGACTTGCAGCGGACAGCCTGACCCGGTGCCAATGGAAATTGCCCGATGACAGCGAAAATGCCGGGTCTCGCCCATAAAAAAACCCCGAAAGCATCCGGGGTTTTGAAGATATTGTTGGGAGTGATTAGTAAACCAAAACCACATTAAGATCGAAATCATCGTAGATTGTTGCATCTCCGAGTCCGCTGAAAATGGAAGCTGACTTATATTCGATGCCGTATTTGGTGCGGTCGATTTTCACATCGGCTGATGCAGTATTGTCGGTCACTTTCATGTCGAAGATCACCGGATTTGTTTTCCCTTTAATGGTAAGATCGCCTGTTACAGTGTATAGACCTTTGCTTTTTTCAACCACGTTGCGGAAGATAAGGGTTGCGGTTGCGAATTTATCGGTGCCGAAGAAATCATCGGCCTTTAGGTGTCCTTCGAGTTTTTCTTTGCCTTGACCTGCTTTAAGATCATTTACGGTGATGGTATTCATATCGACTGTGAACTGGCCACCAGTAAGTTTGTTCTTTTTGAATGTGAGGGATCCGTCTTTAATGGAGACCGTTCCGTCGTGTTGGCCGGTCACTTTTTTACCAACCCATGCGATGCTGCTTTTCTTGATGTCGACTTTTTTTTCCTGAGCCGATGCATTTACTGTTCCGAATGCCACGAGTAGGGCGATTGCAATTGTTTTCAAATTTTTCATTGTTCGTAATTATTAATTAAAGTTAAATTGATTATTATTTATTTTCCCGCCGATGGCAAATGATATGCCGATGCGATCATGAACGGTATTTTTCGAGTAGTTCATTAAGTTTATTAATCTCGGCCAGGGTTAGTTTGGACGCAAAATCCGACTCGTGTTGGGTTATCTTCGGATCCAGTTTTTGTAGCAGGTCCAAGCCTTTGGCAGTAATCAAAACTTCCATTTTTCGGCGGTTTTTGGTGCAGATCTCGCGGGTGACCAGTTCTTTCAACAATAACTTGTCGACCAGACGCGTTGTATTGCTGGTCTTGGCGATCATGCGTTCCTGTATCATATGCATATTTGCCGGTGAGCCTTTTTGTCCGCGCAGTATTCTCAGCACGTTGAATTGTTCGGCAGAGAGATCGTATGATTTTAATATTTCGTTCATCCGTTCAGAAAGTGCGGTTTGGGTAACCAGAATATTGAGGACGGTTTTCTTTTCGATTCCTATCGCATTCGATTTTGTAATATCTTCTATCGTCATTTGTAATTACCATATTTGTATGTACAAATGTAATATAATTTTCTTGATACTAATTTCTGCGTTGTTATATTTTTGTTAAAAGTAATATTCCAGACGTTGATTCAGTAAATTTATGCGAACCCGTAAACGATGAAGTATTTATATTTATTTGCTGTTTTTTTGATGATTTCCTGCGGCGAGCGGGAGAAACCTGTGGCTAAAATGGTGGCGTTACAATCG
>JADMKR010000193.1 GCA_015478765.1 Flavobacterium sp. | reverse complement strand
CTTTCAGAGGCATCGTCCGGCTTTACCTTATTTTTCCTAAAAATAAAAGAAGCTGCCTTTTCAGACAGTTTCATAAACATCGTTCACCTTCTATTATTGGTTCAAAAAACTTCCTTATCGATCAGCTTTCAGAGGCATCGTCCGGCTTTACCTTATTTTTCCTAAAAATAAAAGAAGCTGTCTGAAAAGACAGCTTCTTGAGGCATCGTGCGGATTCGAACCGCAGTAGGAGCTTTTGCAGAGCCCAGCCTAGCCACTCGGCCACGACGCCATGTTGTGGACGGCAAATGTAACTAAAATCTTTAAAGATTAAAATGTTTTGTGCGAAATTTAGGTTACTTACGCCGCTATTCCCGATATTCTTCCATGGTTATGGTCACCGCTTCCACATCTCCTCCCAAAGGCGGATTAAGTTTTGAAACAGCAAGCGCAATTCTGGAAACTTCCGGTAGTTCATCAAATATTCGTTTGATAATTCGATGAGCCACATATTCGAGCAAATTAGATCTAATCCCCATTTCCTCGACCACGATACGATTTAGAGTCACATAGTCGATCGTGTCTTCGAGACGATCTGATTGCGCCGACTTACGTAAATCGGTTTTAACTTCAAGGTCTACTGAATACTCAGATCCGATTTTACCTTCTTCGGCTAGACAGCCGTGATACGAGAATGTACGGATATTTTTTAAGGTTATACTGCCCATCACATATGATTTTATGGTATAAAATTACTCATATATAATCAGAATTCCAGTTCTAAATTAGCGATTGCATCGCCATTGGCGTTGACCACAATTTAATACCTTTGCAACTTTACACAAACCTATGTCAGCAGAAGAAAAATCACTCAATTTTATAGAACAAATAATTGAGCAGGATCTTAAAGATGGATTGCCAAATGAAAAATTGCGATTCCGATTCCCGCCTGAACCTAACGGCTATTTACATATCGGCCATGCAAGTGCTATTGCGCTGAATTTCGGACTTGGTGAGGATTACGATGCGCCGGTAAACTTGCGCTTTGACGACACCAATCCGGCTAAAGAAGAGCAGGAATTTGTCGATTCAATTAAACGCGATGTTTCCTGGCTTGGTTATAAGTGGGCAGAGGAACGCTATGCATCCGATTATTTCCAGCAGTTGTATGATTGGGCAGTGGAATTTATCAAGAACGGAAAGGCTTATGTCGATAGTCAGTCTTCTGAAGCCATGGCCGAGCAAAAAGGAACGCCAACTACTCCGGGTACCGATAGCCCGTTTCGCAATCGCAGCGTTGAGGAAAATCTTGATTTATTTGAGCGAATGAAGAACGGTGAATTTCCCGATGGAACGCATATTCTTCGTGCGAAAATCGATATGAAATCGACTAATATGCTGATGCGTGACCCAATTATGTACCGGATCCTTCACAAACATCATCATCGCACAGGAAACGATTGGTGCATTTATCCGATGTACGACTGGGCGCATGGCGAGAGTGATTATTTGGAGCAGATTTCCCATTCATTTTGTACTTTGGAGTTTCTTCCGCATCGCGAATTGTATGACTGGTTTCTGGATCAGATTTACGATAGTGAAAAGATTCGGCCTAAGCAGCGTGAATTCGCCCGGCGAAATCTGTCGCACACCGTGGTCAGCAAGCGCAAATTGATGCAGCTCGTCAGCGAGAAATATGTAAGCGGCTGGGATGACCCACGGATGTCGACCATTTCAGGTCTTCGTCGGCGTGGTTATACCGCTGCTGCTTTAAGAAATTTTGCAAACGGAATTGGCATTGCAAAGCGCGACAATCTTATAGATGTTTCATTACTTGAATTTTATATAAGGGAGGATCTTAATAAAATTGCTCCACGGGTTATGGCAGTACTTGACCCCGTGAAATTGGTACTTACCAATTACAGCCCTTCCGATACCGAATGGTTAACTGCTGAGAATAATCAGGAAGATGCCAATGCGGGTTTTAGGGAAATACCGTTTTCACAAACACTATTTATAGAGCGTGACGATTTCATGGAACAGGTCTCGGGAAAATTCCTGAGACTAACGTTGGGTGGAGAAGTACGGCTTAAAAATGCATATATAATCAAAGCGGAAAGTGTGGTTAAAGATTCGGATGGAAATATAGTCGAAATACATGCGACCTACGACAAGGAAAGTTTAAGCGGAAGTGGTACTGAGGCCAGCTTGCGAAAAGTGCCTGCAACATTGCACTGGGTATCGGCCAAACATGCGATTGAGGCAGAAATTCGATTGTATGACCGTTTGTTTACAGATGAGGCACCCGACTCATATAAAGAAAAAAATTTCCTTGACTTCGTGAATCCCAATTCGTTAAAGATAGTTACAGGTTACGTTGAACCAAGTCTTAAAGAAGCCAGGATTGAAGATAAATTTCAATTTCAGCGGATGGGCTATTTCACGGTAGATGCCGATTCTACCGCTGAAAAATTAGTTTTCAATAAGACTGTTGGTTTGCGCGATACATGGGCCGAGCAGGGCAAGAAGGAAGAAAACATTATCAATAATTCGTTGAAAGAGCTGAATAAGTATTTTAAAGTAGAAACTCGAGAGGAGCGACTGGCGATCGAATCGGCAATTGCCGATAATTTAGCAGGCGTAAGTAGCTTCAGCCTGTTGCAAAATTCCTTAAAGAAGAACATCAACAATAATAAGAGTTCGTTGCTGTTTTCTAATTTCCTTTTAAAATATTCCAAGCTGCACCCCGCCGACGTCAATTCTGAAACCCTTCAGAAATTATATACTATGTCATTGCGCAGCGAATCTCCATTCGTGCGATATCAGTCGATTCTAAATCTGAAATCCGATGTTGAAAATCTGAATTTATTTCAGGAACAATTATCCGAAATGAAGACGCGGGAGAAAGACTCCCAAGTTTTGGAACTGTTATAAAAAAAAGTGTCTGCAAAGGACACTTTTTTAATTATAGTCATTAGTGATTGCTTCATGAAATCTGATTGCTTTTAATTATAAAAAGCGACATTAATAGATGTCATTAAATCGAATAAATTTATTTTTCGGACATTGGGTGTAGCTGAGTTGGTTTTTGTTCTTAAAACGCAGTGATTTTCTGCTTTTGCTTTAAATACCTCGATTTTAACTGCGCATTAACAAGCAAATGTTAAAATTAAAGTACCTTTAGAATTAACAATCAAATAAATATTTATTATGGCAAATAATTCAAGTAAGGCAGTTTTGGCTATTGTGGCTGGTGCTGCGTTGGGAGCAGTTGTTGGAATTTTATTCGCACCCGATAAAGGGCAACAAACACGATCTAAAATCAAGCGCAATGTTGGCGAAGGAATAGATGAGCTAAAAACTAAAGTTGACGATTTATCAAATAAATTCCGTTCGAAAATTTCTGCGATGGATATAGAAGCAGGTTTCGACGAGCTTGTCGCCAATGTCGATGGAAAGACATCGGAAGTAGTTGAAAAGCTTGAACGCAAACTGCAGGAATTAAAAACTGCAGCAGCTAACATGAAAAAGTAGTTATCCACAAAAAAAGAGGCGAAAGCCTCTTTTTTTATTCCTCAGTTTCAGTTTCTCCATACGGATCCTGATTGTCTTTTGGATTATAAGGTTTGTAATCTGATTTATACCCTGTATCCTGCTTTGGTTTTTTCTTATTGTTTTGCTTCATCATTTCACCAACCTGATTTGACGCACTGAACGAAGCCACCATATTGTTCAACATATCGCTACCCGCTTGTGGCGAGTTAGGAAGAAGAATCAGATTAGAATTGGCATCGGCACCAATTGCCTGAAGTGTATCATAGTGCTGCGTGACTACGATCAATGCAGAGGCTTCCTGCGAATTTATTCCAACATTGTTCAAAACTTCAACGCTTTCTACCAATCCGCGCGCAATTTCCCGCCGCTGATCTGCAATACCCTGACCTTGGAGACGTTTGCTTTCCGCTTCCGCCTTGGCTTTAGCCACAATCCTGATCCGGGAACTTTCCGCTTCGAATTCGGCTGCAGTTTTTTCCCGGTCGGCGGCATTGATCCGGTTCATTGCGTTCTTGACCTGAATATCGGGATCGATATCAGTTACAAGTGTATTGATGATATCGTACCCATAAGTAGTCATCGCTTCGTTGAGTTCGCGTTTAACAGCAATCGCGATGTCATCTTTGCGCTCAAAAACATCATCAAGCTTTAATTTTGGAACTTCGGCGCGAACCACATCAAAAACATAAGCAGTAATTTGGTCGTGCGGATATTCCAAACGGTAAAAAGCGTCGTATACTTTATCTTTAATGACCATAAATTGAACAGAGACCTTCAATTTTACAAAGACGTTGTCTTTCGTTTTAGTCTCAATAATTACATCGAGTTGAGTAATTTTTAAGTTGATTTTGCCCGCGATCTTATCGATAATCGGAATTTTAAGTTGTAACCCCGAATGACGGATGCTGTGAAAACGGCCAAACCGCTCAACGATAGCCGATGTTTGCTGCTTTACCGTAAAAAACGACGACAGGAAGATAAAGAGTCCGAGGACCAGCACAATTATTAACGTAATGTCCATAGATATGTTTGTTTAAATTAGTCGGTAAATTACAAATTTTAGGTTAGGTTTGTGGATATATGATTATATTATGTTGAAGATATTAACGGTGTTGATGATAGGATCATGGGCTCTATCGACATCGGCGCAAAATTATGGTGATTCTAACCGAATAGGAGTTGCCGGTGGAATCAATCAAACTTCACTCATTACCAGCGATTTTCAAACTAAACCGGGTTTAGGGTGGAATTTTGGAATGTCAGTCAGGGGAAATTTCTACAATAATTTTGATATGGTATATGCCATCCAATTCAACGAAAGTAATTTTAGTATGACTACGACAGATCCGCTAAACGGAAATGAGGAAGTAGATTACAAACTGTCGGGTGCTCAAATTTCGCTAATGCTTAGTTATAAGATAATTCCAGATCACCTGAGCTTAGAAGCGGGGCCGGTTTTGCAGGTCAACGGCAAAATGAAAATTGACGACTCACATCGGGACAATAGTATTGATGGCACAGAACTTCAGGCAAGCGATATTACTGACATCAATACTTTCAACGTAAATGGTGCCGTGGGGATAACAGCAGGCTTTACCCATTTCCGTGTCAATGCACAATACCAATACGGACTAAACAATATATTAAACCGGGTGAACAGCGACCTGGGAACCAATTTTACCGGAAAGCTTGGTATACTGAGTGGTAGCATAATCGCTTACTTATAATTAAAAATGACTATGATGAAATTGATGATGTTTGCATTTGCCGTTTTTGTTGCGTTACCTTCCAATGCACAATCGTATATCCAGAAAAAAGACGGCAGCAGGATAGCTGTTGCTGAAGGAGGAATAACAGTCGATCCCGCGCGCAAACGAATATTGTATACGCCTTATGGTAAAGATGCAGTGAAGCTCAAATACAAGGAAATCGATTCAGCTCGGATAGGGAATTCAATTTTAAAAGTTTGCAACGTTGCGGGTAAAGAGCGGGCATATTACGTACTGGCTCGTCAGGATGGAAAAGCGTTGCTGGCAATGAATACTGTCAAAACGCGTCCCGCTGGCGGCTACGAGCAAAAATATACCCGGCATGAACTGATTATAGCCGACACTTCCAACAAAGTCCTGTATGAATCAGGTTTTTCTGATTCGGTCGATGACACCAATACGAAACGAAGGTTAGAGGCAGTTGCCGCCATTAAAGAACATTTTGAGCAATGTCCTGAAGTTCTGCAGCGATTAGCGGCCTATGAGCTTATTGATAACAATGTCGATATTGCTTTGTCGAAATTCCTTAAAGTACCGGTTTACACCGAATGCAACTAGAGGACTTCAATCGCCCGCTCAATTCGTCTGATGGTTTCTTCTTTTCCGAGTAATTCGGCTATATCGAACAAATGGGGTCCTTTTAAGGCGCCCACAAGACTTAACCGCAACGGTTGCATGATTTTCCCCATTCCGATTTCATTTGCCAGCATCCAGTCTTTTACAGTGAGTTCGATGCTCACTGAAGTGAAGGTGGGAATATTAAACAAAACCGTGGTTAATTTGCGCATCAGCTCCGGAGTGTCTTCTTTCCAGTTCTTGGCGGCTTTGGCATCATACTCAGTTGGTTCTTCAAAAAAGTAATCGCTTAATTCCCAAAATTCCGAAACGAAATGCGCACGCTCTTTAATAAGCGATACTATTCTGATGAGCTTGTTGACGTCGAATGCGATTCCTTTTTCAGATAAAATCTCTGCGTAGGCTTTTGCAAGCGTCGCATCTTCCTGCAAAATCAAATATTGATGGTTGAACCATCGGTTCTTTTCTGGATCGAACTTGGCACCCGATTTATGAACTCGGCTGAGGTCGAACGCCTGAATCAACTCATCCAAAGAAAATAATTCTTTTTCGGTGCCGTCATTCCATCCCAGCAGCGCCAGGAAGTTGACCACCGCTTCTGGGAAAAATCCTGTTTCGCGATAGCCTGGCGAAGTTCCTTCGGCCGTTGTCCATTCCAAAGGGAACACAGGAAAACCGAGTTTGTCCCCATCACGCTTTGATAACTTCCCGTTCCCGACCGGCTTCAAAATTAGTGGTAGATGAGCAAATTGAGGCGCTTCCCAGTCGAATGCCCTGTATAACAGCACATGAAGTGGCATGGAAGGAAGCCATTCCTCGCCGCGGATAACATGTGTGGTTTCCATCAAATGATCGTCTACGATATTTGCCAAATGGTACGTTGGCATGCCATCGCTTTTATATAAAACCTTATCGTCCAGCAAATTCGTATCGAATTTTATCTCGCCACGAATCATATCATGAAGATGCAAAGTTTCATCTACAGGAGTTTTAAACCTGATTACGTATTCCATTCCAGATGCTATTCGCGATTTTACTTCAACCTCCGAAAGTGAAAGAGAATTGTCAAGTTTCAGCCGGTTATGATGATTGTAAATGAAAGTTTTCCCTTTTTCCTCATGATCCTTCCTATGGCCATCCAGCGATTCATTGGTATCGAAAGCGTAGTATGCCCACCCTGAACTGATTAGCTTTTCGGCAAATTCGCCGTATAATTCCTTGCGCTCACTTTGACGGTATGGCCCGAATTTCTCGTTTTTACCGACAGTTTCATCAGGTGGAATTCCCAGCCATTCCAATGCTTCCAGAATATATTGTTCGGCACCGGCAACATATCGGTTTTGGTCGGTGTCTTCGATCCGCAGATAGAAAACGCCATTATTTTTTTTAGCGAACAGGTAATTAAACAGAGCCGTTCTTACACCTCCAATGTGTAATGGGCCTGTCGGACTTGGTGCAAAGCGCACGCGGACTGGTTTGGTCATTTCGGGAAAAATTTGCCGCAAAGATACGACAACCGATGCACATCGTCATACAGTGCTAAGGCTGTAATTAATTTAACGTTTTGTAGTTCAGATAAAATTGTACTTTTATCGGTCATAAAAATTTCTCCAAATTGAACACTTCCAACGTTATATATAATAAGCTCGAAGATTTTATCAGGAAGTATTATACAAATGAACTGATGCGGGGTGTAATATTATTCACCGGCTTTGGTTTGATGTATTTTTTGCTGACACTTTTCGTGGAATACTTTCTATGGCTTGAACCTGTGGGGCGAACGATGCTGTTTTGGCTTTTCATTGCCGTTGAACTCTTCCTGTTATCGCGCTTTATTGCATTTCCGATTTTTAAATTGTTTAAACTCCAGAAAGGAATTGATTATAAGCAAGCTTCAAAAATAATTGGCAGTCATTTTTCGGAAGTGGGCGATAAGCTCACGAATTTTTTGCAATTGTCGGAAGATTCGAACCAGTCAGAGCTGTTACTGGCTTCAATTGATCAGAAAGCAGGCTCATTGCAACCGGTTCCATTCAGAAACGCGGTTAATTACAATTCGAACAGGAAATTCATCCCTTTCGCGCTTATTCCGCTATTGCTTTTTGCGTTCTTCTATTTATCGGGTAACAGTGCTGTTATTTCTCAGAGTCTTACCCGGGTTGTAAATTATAAGCAGCAGTTTGTTCCGCCGGCGCCGTTTGAATTTATAGTTTTAAATCCACAGCTTCAGACAGAACAAAACAAGGATTTCCTGCTCCGGATAAAGACTCAGGGCGATGTTGTTCCAGAGAGTGCCATGATTAAGATAGGAAATGAAAGCTATTTCATGGAATCGACCAAGGCTGGCGAATTTCAGTTCAGGATTCCTTCACCGGTTTCAAATGTAGCGTTTCACGTGGAAGCGAACGATGTGACTTCTATTAAATATGAATTGGCAGTTGTCGCAGTTCCGACCATTGCTAATTTTGAAATGCAATTGAACTTTCCATCATACTTACAACGAAAGTCAGAGATTTTGAAAGGTACCGGCAACGCAGTTGTTCCGGAGGGCACACGAATTACCTGGCGGATGAATACGGTGGCAACCAATGAGGTAGTTTGGAGCGATGCCGATGCTGAAAAATTCTTCAGTAAAGATCAGGATCGTTTTTCGTTGGAGCGAAGTATCGTGAATAATACCGACTATCAGATCCGGACATCCAACACGCATGTGAAAAACTACGAAAAGTTAGATTATCATATCGCGGTTGTGAAAGATCAATTCCCTACAATTAAAGTTAGCAACGCGCCCGATAGTCTTGTGGCAGGTAAAAACTATGTACTGGGCCAGGTTGGCGATGATTACGGTTTATCGAAACTGCAGGTCGTATACTATCCTAAAAACCAGCCTTCTGCGGTAAAGCGTGGCAATATTGCAGTTAAGCGGGATAATTTCGACCAATTTGTGTTTGCGTTCCCGTCGGCATTGCCGGTCGATCCCGGTGTTTCATACGAATATTACTTTCAGGTATTTGACAATGATGCATTTCACGGATTTAAAAGTACCAAATCGGAAGTTTTCTCAGACCGTATTCAAACCGATCAGGAGAAGCAGGATCAGGAGTTGAAACAGCAAAGCGATAATATTCACAGTCTCGAGAAATCCCTTGATAATCAGGAGAAACAGATGTCGGAGTTGGAAAAACTTCAAAAAAGTGGCAAGGAAAGTGACAATCTCGAGTTCCGCGAACAGCAGAAGGTTAATGATTTCATCAAGCGTCAAAAGCAACAGGATGAAATGATGAAGGAATTTGCCAAGAAGCTGGAGGAAAACCTCGATAAGATAGGGACGGAGGAAAAAGATCCGTTGAAAGAGAAACTTCAGGAACGGCTGGAAAAATCGGAGAAGGATCTCGAGAAAAATCAGAAGTTGTTGGACGAACTCAAGGAATTGAACGATAAGCTGAATAAGGAAGAATTATTCGAAAAGCTTGATAAGTTTAAGCAAAACAGTAAGAATCAGGCTAAAAACCTGGAGCAGCTCGTCGAACTCACTAAGCGCTATTACGTCGAGAAAAAAGCAGAGCAACTTGCCGATAAGTTAGATAAGCTTGCTGAAAAGCAAGAAAAATTAGCCAATGAGCAGCAGCAGGATGCTCAAAAGAAACAGGAAGACATCAACAAAGAGTTTGATAAAATTCAGGAAGAGCTTAGCGAACTTGACAAGCAGAACAAAGAGCTTAAATCGCCGCTTGATATCCCTAAAGATTCCGAAAAGGAGAAGAACATCGACGAAGACCTTAAAAATGCGGCAGATGAGCTGAAAAAGGATAATGCGGGTAAAGCGAAACCCAAGCAAAAAAGTGCTGCCAAGCAAATGAAAGAAATGAGCAAAAGTATGGAATCGGCGATGGCAGGTGGCGAAATGGAAACTCTGGAAGAGGACGTAAAGATGTTGCGTCAGATTCTGGACAACCTGCTTGCATTTTCATATTCGCAGGAAGATTTAATGAATAAGTTCAGGGATTTGAAACGAGGATCGCCATCGTTCAATAAAAATTTGAAACTTCAGCAGGATTTACGGCTACAATTTAAGCATGTCGACGATAGTTTATTTGCAATGTCATTGCGTAACCCTATGATAGCGGAAGAAGTTACCAAGGAAATCGGAAACGTGCATTACAATATTGAAAAGTCACTTGAAAGCCTTGCGGAAGCTTACATTCCCAAGGGAGTTTCACATCAGCAGTATGCAGTTACGGCAGCGAATAAATTAGCTGATTTTCTCAGTGACATCTTAAATAGCATGCAACTTTCTCTTTCGGGCGCAGGTATGGGAAAACCGAAGCCAGGCCAGAGTCCGGGCGACATGCAGCTTCCCGATATTATTCAAAAGCAGCAAGGTCTTGGAGAAAAGATGAAAGATGGAATGAAAAGCGGCGATAAGCCTGGTCAAAAACCCGGTGAGAAGCCAGGTCAGAAACCCGGCCAGGGTGAGAAAGGTAAGTCGGGTGAAGGTGGAAATTCCGGAAGCGGCAACCAGGGCGAAAGTGATTCTGACGGAGAAGGCGATGCCCGTGCAATTATGGAAATTTATAAAGAACAGAAGCAGTTGCGTGAAGCTTTGCAAAATGAACTTAACAAGCACGGTTTGGGTGGTGCGGGCCAAAATGCGTTGTCGCAAATGAAGATGATTGAAAAGCAATTGTTAAACAAAGGTTTTAATAACGAATCATTGCAAAAGGCGCTGAATTTAAAATATGAGTTGTTGAAACTGGAAAAAGCGATACAGCAACAAGGTGAAGAAGAGCGACGGCAGGCCGAAAACACTAAAAAGGAGTTCTCAAACCGCGCCAACGCATTGCCGCCCGCTTTGCAGGAATATTTGAACAGCGTCGAAATTTTAAATAGACAAAGCTTACCTTTGCGCTCCAATTATAACCGTAAGGTTCAGGAATATTTTAAGCAATGATAAGTTTTAATTACGAGTCCGACTTTGTCTTGGAAGATGAGGCGTCGTATTCCAGCTGGCTCTCAGCCGTTATCCGTTCCGAAAACAAAACAGAAGGCGATGTTAATTACGTGTTTTGCGACGATGATTATTTACACGGGTTAAACGTCGAATACCTCAATCACGACACCTTAACCGATATTATCAGCTTCGATTATTCTGTAGGAAATGAATTACACGGCGATATTTTTATTTCAGTGGAAAGGGTTGCGGAAAATGCGACGGAGTTCGGCGAATCGTTTGAAAATGAATTGCGCCGCGTCATGGTTCATGGAATATTACACTATTGTGGCTATGCCGATAAGACGGAAACCGACATAGAGTTGATGCGGTCAAAAGAAGATGAAAAGATTATAATGTTTCACGTGGAACAATCCGATGATGATGTTTGAAGAATATGATGTGATAGTGGTGGGTGCCGGCCATGCGGGTTCGGAGGCGGCGGCAGCGGCGGCTAATTTAGGTTCGCGGACTTTACTAGTTACAATGAGTCTGCAAAACATAGCGCAAATGTCGTGTAATCCTGCTATGGGAGGAATCGCCAAGGGTCAGATAGTGCGCGAAATTGATGCGTTGGGTGGTTATTCGGGAATTGTAGCCGACAAAACCGCGATTCAGTTTAAGATGCTTAATAAATCGAAAGGTCCTGCAATGTGGTCGCCACGGGTTCAAAGTGATCGTATGAGATTTGCAGAAGAGTGGCGTTTGATGCTGGAGCGCACGCCAAATCTCGATTTTTATCAGGAAATGGTAAAGGGACTTATTATTGAGAACGGACGTGTCGCCGGAATTAAAACTTCTTTAGGTCTTGAAATAAGAGCGAAATCGGTTGTGCTGACCAATGGGACATTCCTGAATGGGTTAATTCACATTGGCGATAAGCAATTTGGTGGCGGAAGAGCTGGTGAAAGTGCGGCCTACGGCATAACGGAGGATTTGACCAATGTCGGTTTTGAGGCGGGTCGGATGAAGACCGGAACGCCGCCTCGGGTTGACGGGCGATCACTTGACTATTCTAAAATGAATGAGGAAAAAGGCGATGTCAGGCCTGAGAAATTTTCATATTCAGATCAGACGAAACCGTTATCCAGGCAAAAATCTTGTCATATGACTTACACATCTTTAGATGTCCACGATATTTTGCGGGAAGGATTCGACCGGTCTCCAATGTTCAATGGACGGATTCAAAGTATAGGCCCGCGGTATTGCCCGTCGATAGAAGATAAAATCAATCGGTTTGCTGATAAAGAACGTCATCAATTATTTGTTGAACCAGAAGGCTGGGACACAGTGGAGGTATACGTAAATGGATTTTCAACCTCCTTGCCCGAAGATATTCAATTCAAGGCATTGCGATCAGTTACCGGATTTGAAAATGTGAAATTTTTCAGGCCGGGATATGCAATCGAATACGACTATTTCCCGCCCACACAGTTAAAGCATACGTTGGAGACTAAACTAGTCGAAGGATTATACTTCGCAGGTCAGATTAACGGAACAACAGGCTATGAAGAAGCTGCGGCGCAAGGATTAATGGCCGGTATAAATGCCGCTCTTAAAGTACAGGAAAAGTCGCCGGTAATTTTTAAACGGGATGAAGCTTATATTGGCGTCCTTATAGATGACTTGATAACAAAAGGCACGGAGGAGCCGTATAGGATGTTTACATCACGTGCAGAATATCGAACGCTGCTTCGCCAGGATAATGCCGACATCCGGTTAACACCAATTGGGTTTGAAATTGGCCTCGCATCGGAAGAAAGAATGCGCCGAATGGAGAAAAAGCTAACTGAAAGCGAAAAAATGGTTAATTATTTTCGTCAAACAAGTGTCAGCGTAGATGAAGTTAATCCAATTTTGAAAGAAAAGGGTAGTGCCGAAGTTATACAGTCAGATAAAATGTTCAAGATATTCTCTCGGCCCCAAATCGATATGGATGACATTATGCGCTTTGAGGGTGTCAAAACCTATATGCAGCAAAATAATGTGGATCGCGAAATACTGGAACAGGCTGAAATTCAGGTTAAGTATTCAGGTTATATTGAAAAAGAACGAAATAATGCCGATAAGTTGACCAGACTCGAAGATGTTCCTATTCCTGAGTCCTTCGATTACAGCCAAATTAAATCGATGTCCTATGAAGCCCGTCAGAAGTTGGCGGCGATAAAACCTGTTTCTATAGCTCAGGCATCACGTATTTCTGGCGTTTCGCCCAGTGATATCTCTGTTTTACTAATCTATATGGGCCGATGATGTTTCACGTGGAACTATGTGCTCAAGGCCTGCAATACCGCAGGTTACGCCCTAAAATTTAAAAATGACAACCAAACAACATTTCTTAACAGTTCGAGATCATTCCGTAAGTAAAAAGGAATTTTCGCTTCTTTATGACGCTGAATACGAAATGCTTATTACCGAACCGCAGCCAAATGCCAGCGAACTGCCTGCATATTATGAAAGTGAGGATTATATTTCGCATACTTCAAACAATCGGAGCCTGTTCGAGTGGATTTATCAGATCGTCCGAAAGTATGCTGTCAATAAAAAGGTAAATTTACTTTCCAATCGAGAAATTGGCAGGTTACTTGACGTCGGTTGTGGTACTGGCGATTTCCTTTTGGCAGCCAAGTTAAAGGGATGGGATGTCATCGGAATAGAGCCTAATGAGCGTGCGCGCAGCCTTGCTACCGAAAAAGGGCTTGATTTTAAACCCGACCTTCAATCGTTGCCTGATAATTCGATCGATGTTGTCACCATGTGGCATGTTCTGGAACATGTGCCGGATTACAATCATCAGATGGCGGAATTGAAAAGAGTGTTACGTCCCGGAGGAAGCATTTTTATCGCTGTTCCCAACTTCAAGTCGTACGATGCGCATTTTTACGGTAAATATTGGGCAGCTTACGATGTGCCGAGACATTTGTGGCATTTTTCAAAAACATCCATTTCGCGAATATGCCGCGATTCCGGACTGATGGTAACGCAGGTTAAACCGATGATTTTCGATGCTTTTTACGTTAGTTTACTGTCGGAAAAATATATATCGGGACAAATGAACTTTTTCAAAGGGATTTACGTCGGCTTGATATCAAATTTAAAAGCTTTGAAAACGTCAGAATATTCTTCGCATATCTATATAATCGAGGAAGTGGAGAATGCTCAGTAAAACCTGTGATAATTGCAGAATCTGTTTTTTTTTATACTTTTACGGCCAAATTTAAATCAACACACCATAATGAAAAAAGTTATTATTGTTTTTGCCCTGTCAATCGGTTTAATCTCATGTAACCAACAGGCTAAAACTGATGAGTTCAAAACTGCTTATGTAGATACAAATAAACTTCTCGAAGAATATACCGAGGCAAAAGATATAGACGCCAAATATAAAAATCGCGCCGACGAAATGGGACAAGAGCTTGAAGCCGAAGCAGCTCGTTTTCGTAAAGATGCCGCCGATTTTGAGCAGAAAGCACGACAATACGGCCAGATATGGGCACAACAAAATAGCGCTCCTCTGGAAAAAAGACAGCGTGAACTTCAATACGCTCAACAAGCTATGCTTCAACAACTTCAGCAGGAAAGTGGTGTAGAAATGGATACCTTGGTTACGTCGGTGAAAAAATTCATCAAAGAATATGGCAAAGAGCAAGGTTATGACTATATCTACGGGACCGGTGAAGCAGTTTCGATACTTTACGCTGAGGATAAGTACGATATCACAGATGAATTGGTTAAGAAATTAAATGAAAAATATAAGCCGGCTGCCAAGAAGGAAGAAACTTCGACCGATACCGCTGCAAAACCCGAAGAATAAAAAGTAAATCAAGATTATTAAATGCCTTCATCTGAGGGCATTTTTTTTTGTAGAACCCTTGTAATCAATTTTTTATTTTATAATTTACATCTTCAATTATACGCCATGGAACCTTTATCAGACGCTGCCAAGTATGTACTCCGATTTGTCAATCAAACCAATCGCTCGATTTTCCTCACCGGTAAAGCAGGAACGGGTAAGACGACGCTACTGAAAGAGATCATATCGACTACTCACAAAAACACCGTTGTCCTCGCGCCCACCGGAATAGCTGCCCTTAACGCAGCCGGTGTCACCATTCATTCAATGTTCCAGTTGCCATTCGCAGCATTTATTCCTGATGTAAATGCGATCCCGCCGTTGTCATCGGAGGCACGTTTTGAAACACGAGCAACGCTGAGGCGCCATTTTAAAGTCAGTGGCCTGAAGAAAGCCGTAATTCGAAACATGCAGTTATTGGTGATCGACGAGGTGAGTATGTTACGTGCCGATTTGCTGGATGCAGTCGATTTTATGATGCAGTCTGTTAGAAAGAACGGGCAGCCATTTGGCGGTGTTCAGGTACTATATATTGGCGATCTGCTGCAGCTGCCTCCTGTCATAAAAAATGATGAGTGGAATGTATTGAGGCGTTATTACCATGGAAAGTTTTTCTTCCATTCACATGCGGTTCTGCGCGACGCGCCGTTGTACGTGGAACTTTCCAAAATCTATCGGCAAAGCGATACAGACTTCATAGAAATACTTAACAACCTTCGAAACAACCGTATATCCGATAACGATTTACAAATTCTGAATGCTTTTGTAGATCCGCACTTCAATCTCCAAAACAATCCGGGATACATAACCCTTACAACGCATAACGCGAAAGCCGACGCTATTAATTATAAAGCTTTAGACGATCTCGCCGGAGAAATATTTACGTATGCTCCGGAGATAATAGGTGATTTCCCCGATAAAATTTTCCCGGTCGATCCGGCATTGCGCTTAAAAATCGGTGCGCAAATCATGTTTATCAAAAACGATCCGAGTCCGGCAAAGAATTTTTTCAATGGAAAAACCGGAATCGTCAAATCGTTGTCCGATGCCGAAATATTGGTGCATTTTCCCGAAGAGAATCTTACAATAGAGGTGGAGCGTTATGAATGGCAAAACATCCGATACTATGTCGACAGTAATACCAAAGACGTTGCCGAGGAAGTATTGGGGACTTATGTACATTATCCGATTAAGCTTGCGTGGGCGATAACAGTCCATAAAAGTCAGGGATTGACATTTGACCGTGCGGCGCTCGATGTATCACAGGTTTTTCAGCCGGGGCAAGCATATGTTGCTCTTTCGCGTTTGCGTTCGTTAAAAGGCCTTATTTTGCTTTCTCCGTTGCAGATGAACGGCATCGAAAATGATTCGGATGTTGTTCGGTATGCCGAAAGTAAAGTTGACCCCGATGATCTTGAGCCATCACTGCAAATCGAAACCCGTAAATATGTACATCAGTATCTCCGCAACGCGTTCGACTGGTCAAATCTTGTGCAGGAATGGCGCAATCATAAATTCAGCTATGATGACGATGTAAAAAATTCGGAGAAAGCCAAAAGTAAGAAGTGGGCGCAACATCATTTAGAAACAATTGAACAGTTGATTCCGACCTCTCTGGGTTTTCTTGCCCAGATTGACAGAATTTTTAAATCCGATGCACCCGATTTAAAGCTGCTGACGGCAAGAGTTGATGCGGCGGTAAATTATTTTTTACCCATACACGATGGAGTGGTAGGCGAATTATTGACGAAGATTGAATTGATCCGGCAGGCAAAAAAAAACTAAA
>JADMKR010000192.1 GCA_015478765.1 Flavobacterium sp. | reverse complement strand
CAATCAGGATGGCATCCTGTTTTTGTTCTGAAACATATTCACGGAATCGCCTGAAAATTTTATGCGGATCTTCGCCTAATTTTTTTGCTGTTCGTTCATTGAACATGTGCGGCGCGGCATCAATCCTAAATCCGGACACGCCAAGGCTCAGCCAGAAGTTCATAATCCTGAAAATTTCGTTTTGAACCTCCGGATTTGAAATGTTCAAATCGGGTTGATGCGGGAAAAATGTATGAAAATAATATGCTTTGGCCTTGCGGTCGTATAGCCAATTCGATCCGTCCTCGCCTTCGCGGGCGACAATGTTGCGGATATCATCATCAGGCTTTTTTTCAGACCAGATATAATAATCGCGGTATTGCGAGTTTTTGTCGGAGCGCGATTGTTGGAACCAATGATGATCAGTCGACGTGTGATTCACAGGAAGATCCATTAAAACTTTTATGCCCAGTTCCGTCGCCGCATCGATAAATTGCGCGAAATGGCCCAAGTCGCCAAGCCGCGGATCCACACTGTAATAATCCTGAACGTCATAACCATTATCCCGATTTGGGGTTTTATAAATCGGTAGCAACCAGATGCAATTGATGCCGAGACGTGAAAGGTATTGCAGTCCGTGGGTTAAACCAACAAAGTCACCTACGCCATCGCCGTTTGAATCCTTGAAGGTTTCGACGTCGACCGAATAAATAATCGCATTTTTATACCAGTAGTTATTCATTTACATCGTTTGTTTGATAGACGGAAGTACTTCGGAACCAAAAAATTCAATGAAGCTTTCCTGATTGTGGTTCACATTGTGGATGATAATTTTATCGAAGCCCAAGCCGGCAAATTCATTAATATTTTGAATAAAAAAGTCGGCGCTATCTGAAATCAAAACCTTTTCGGCCACATCTTCTTTGCGGATATTTTGGCCAAGTGCATCAAATTTATCCGGTGTGGTGATATCGGATAGAAGGCTGCTGGGAAAGATGTTGTTTTTCCATTGTTCCCAAGCGCCTGTCCGTGCCGTCTCATAATTTCTTTCGAATGAAATCTGAACTTTAAGTATCATCGGCTTGTGTGGACCGGCTACTTGACGATATGCATGGACAAATTTTCGAAGACCATCCATTGGTTGTGAAACCGTGATAAGGCCGTCTGTCCAGGGAGCGATCCACTGCGCCGTCTTTTGCGTCAGCGCAGCGCCCAAAATCATTGGTGAGGTTTCAGGAACGGTAAATAATTTTGCGTTTTCAACTGTAATTTCGCCATGGTGCGTCACATAGTCACCTTTCCATAATTCCCGCATCACCTCTACCGACTCTTTAAGCCTTTTATTGCGAATTTCTTTTTCGGGCCACTTATCGCCTGTAATATTTTCGTTGAGCGCCTGACCACTTCCGGCGGCAATCCAAAATCTGGCTGGAAACATCTGATCGAGCGTAGCCACAGCCTGCGCGATTATTGCGGGATGGTAACGCTGGCCGGGAGCGTTTACAATTCCAAACTCCAGATTGGTGGCCTGCATTGCAGCACCAAGCCAGCTCCACGCAAAGCCGCTTTCGCCCTGGGTGTTGCTCCACGGATGAAAATGGTCGGATGAAAGCGCACAGGTAAATCCGGCTTGTTCAGCTTTTTGTACTAATTGAAGAAGTTCGCGCGGGGAAAATTGTTCGTGAGAAGCATGGTATCCAATTTTCATAGACATTTATTTTCGGGCTTACTCAAATTTAAAGATTATAAGCCGGAAATAAAACCAAACAAAGTAAGCATTATCACAAAAAAATGATAAAAACTCCAGGACAAACCGTTATGATAAAGATATGATAAGTGAAAAATGAGGTAGGTACAACTTATGTAAAACAAAGAAACCACTGAATCCAGTGGCTTTTTGCGTGAACGCAGAAGGATTCGAACCTTCGACCGCCTGCTTAGAAGGCAGGTGCTCTATCCAGCTGAGCTATGCGTCCTTTTAATGTCGGGGTGGCAGGATTCGAACCTGCGACCTCCTGGTCCCAAACCAGGCGCGATGACCGGGCTACGCTACACCCCGAAATAAAAAAGCGGAGAGTAAGGGATTCGAACCCTTGGTACAGTTTCCCATACGCATGTTTAGCAAACATGTCCTTTCGGCCTCTCAGGCAACTCTCCAAGCTTAAGAACGTACATCTTTTAAGCGGTTGCAAATGTAACTTTTCAATCTAAATTTCGCAACAATTCAGTCGATTTTTTGCTGATTATTTTCTGATGATTTCGAAAACTGCTCGTGCTCAATGATGTACTACAATATCAACAGTGAGTATATGCCATTTTGTGTAACATTTACAGAAGCTTTATCATATCCAGATTAAGCGCTGTTGGCCGAGATTTTTAGGATGGGTTGGGCACCTTTGTTATAAAATGATTAAATTCGCGGACGATATAATTTAAGAAAACCAAAATGGATAAAAAGATAGTAATTGTTTCAGCGGCACGAACACCAATAGGCAGTTTCATGGGAGCTTTATCAAGCGTCACCGCACCACGGCTTGGCGCAGCGGCTATTCAGGGCGCTCTTCAAAAGATAAACCTCGACGGATCGGCAATAGACGAAATCATAATGGGTAATGTCGTACAGGCAGGCGTTGGCCAGGCGCCGGCACGGCAAGCGGCACGTTTCGCCAATCTACCGGATTCGGTTATTGCAACCACGGTCAACAAAGTTTGTGCTTCGGGGATGAAAGCTGTAATGCAGGCAGCCCAGTCGATTCAGTGCGGCGATGCCGATGTTGTGATCGCGGGCGGCATGGAAAATATGAGCTTGATCCCGCATTATGTGCATATGCGTACGGGAAGTAAATTTGGTCCGGCAACATTGGTCGACGGATTGCAAAAAGATGGTTTGACCGATGCCTACGACAATAATGCAATGGGTGTTTGCGCCGATTTGTGTGCGACTGAGCATCAAGTTTCACGGGAGGATCAGGACAAATATGCTATTCAATCTTACGAAAGATCTGCAAAAGCATGGGACACAGGAAAATTCGACAACGAAGTGGTGCCGGTCGCCGTTCCGCAACGTAAAGGCGATCCGGTGATGGTGACCAAAGATGAAGAATATACCGATGTAAAACTGGATAGAATTGCATCATTGAATGCTGTGTTTAGCAAAGAAGGAACTGTTACTGCTGCCAATGCATCGACTATAAATGACGGCGCAGCTGCGCTAATCATCATGAGCGAGGACAAAGCAAAAGAACTTAATCTGACACCTCTCGCCTACATACGCGGTTATGCCGATGCCGAGCAGGAGCCAAAATGGTTTACGACCTCGCCCTCGGTGGCATTGCCGAAAGCATTGAAGCGGGCTGGAATTGCTATTGGCGATGTTGATTTTTTTGAATTTAACGAAGCATTCTCAGTTGTTGGAATCGTGAACTCGAAAATATTGGGATTGGATAACGACAAAGTAAATGTAAATGGTGGCGCAGTATCGTTGGGACATCCGCTGGGCTGTTCGGGCGCGCGCATTATCGTAACATTGCTGAATGTGCTTGAACAGAACAACGGCAAGATTGGTGCGGCAGCGATCTGTAATGGTGGCGGTGGCGCATCGGCTATTGTAATTGAACGAATATAATTCTTACCTCACGGCCCTAGCCCTGATAGCAGTGGAAATCCTTTTATGTTGCGATTCTTCGCGGCATAAAAGATTGAAACGGATAGCAGGTTCCCGGCTTCTAACCTAAAAAATTCCCATGTTCGGAATTTGTGATTTAGCGATTGTACCACTTCGACTGGAGCCGAGCGACCGTTCGGAAATGGTGTCGCAGGTATTATTTGGCGAACACTTCCATGTTTTGGACAAGCAACGGCAATGGGTGCGGGTGCGACTGGTATTTGACGATTATGAAGGTTGGATCGATGAGAAGCAGTTTCGACCGATAACCCAAGCGGATTTTGATTTATTGAATGCCAACCCGCCGGTCTTGAATTCGGATTTGGTTGAATATGTGACTGGACGTCCTAATATTCTGGTGCCGATTCCGCTTGGTGCTTCACTTTCGTTCCTGAACTTTCAAAATATCAATCAGGCTCAATACGCTTTTGAGGGTTTGCGGGTTAGCGGTATTAAGCCGAAAGCTGAACTGATTCCGACTGCTTTCATGTATTTGAACGCGCCGTATCTGTGGGGCGGAAAAACGCCTTTCGGCATTGATTGCTCGGGATTCACACAAATGGTTTATAAACTGAATGGCTATAAATTACTGCGTGATGCTTCCCAGCAGGCGCAACAGGGCGAGGCATTGAGTTTTATCGAGGAGAGTGAGCCGGGCGACCTGGCGTTTTTTGATAATGAGGAGGGAAAAATCATCCATGTGGGTATCATTATGGAAAATAATTACCTCATTCACGCCAGCGGAAAAGTGCGTGTCGACAGGCTCGATCACTTGGGCATTTACAATGCCGAGATAAACCGGCATACACATAAGTTGCGGGTTATTAAAAAATACATATAAGAAAAGGCCGGTTCCCACCGGCCTTTTTTAGCATTTATAAGATTTATTACTGCCTTTTTGCTTTCAAGGCTTTGTACTTGTCGGTCATTTCAAGAACGCCGTAAACGCTCAGTAAATTATCAATTACCAGCTCGTTTGTACCATCGAGTGCGTGCGCTTTTTCGAGATGCGGCTTTGCTTTGGTAAACATCTCGATACGCTGCTTTTTCAGTTGGTCGTATCGCTTATTATCATTTGTCGAAGTTCCCAGACCGTTCATTTCATCAACCAGTTTCTTGTCGCCGCGAAGGATCAGTCCGGCAAGGTTGATGTAGGCATTGATGTAATCGGGGTCGATTTCAATAGTCTTGTTGAAATACTTGGCAGCGTCCTCGTTCTGCTCACCTTGCATTGAAATTACGCCGAGATTGAACGTTAGGTCGGCATCTTTCGGATTCTGTTGTAATATTTCGTTTACGACGCGTTTGTACGACTCAAAGTCCTTCAATTGCAGGTACAGATCGGCTTCTGTCATCATGAGTGACGTGTCGGTAGGGTTTTCCTTTCGTGCGGCAGCGATGGCAGCCTTGGCTTCGTCAATCTTATTTTGCTGCACAAGGATCAGTGCCGTGTTCTTGTAGATTTCGCCTCGTTTTGAAGGTTGCTTTTCATCGCGTGCACTTTTGTGTGTTTTGAGAGAAATCATTTTGTCGCGTTCTGCTTTGGTCGCGAAAGATTCCTCTTTATCCGATGCCAGGCTGGTAGCATAATATACAGTGCTTTCACCTGAATAATTCAATTTTTTAAGCTGATCGTAATACGAAAGCGCATTTTCGTAATCTTGAGCATTAACTGCATAGCTTGCCGCGTAGTACAGGTTATCTACATCAGAAGGATCTAGTTTATAAACTCCGTATAATATCGAAGCTGCTTCTTTGTTTTTTGAATTGTTGCCAAGCGATATGGCGAAGTTCAGCATTGCAGGCTTGAACATTTTCACCATGTCGTTGATATCATCGGACAGAACCTTTTTGCCCGATTGCTTTTCGTAATCCAGCACCGCCGCCGATGCGGCCGCCATGTCAAGGATGACATTGCTGTCCCACTTTTTCATAACGTTCATGGGGTTCATTTGATTTTCGGGCAATGCCAATGGCAGCATGGGCGCGGCACTTTTATAGTAATCAAAGTAGATTTTATCTGCTTCGGCAGCACCTCCGATTAATGGCTGACCAGCGGCAATTGCTGCTTGATATTGTTCAATATCTTTTTCGGAGATTTTATCCTTTTCGTAAATTTTGGCCAACGTTTTTAGTTCGCCTTTCTGTGCTAAAGATGGTACTGAAGCCAGAAGCATCGATGTTAGCAAAGCATAACCTATTTTCATAATTGCTTAATTTAAATTATTCTACAGTATCAGTTTCCGAATTTTCGTCGGGAATATCTGCCTCTCCTTGAATCTCTTCAACAGCGGCTTCGACCACTTCCTCTTCCTTCATGACTTTGGTTACAGCCGCAATAGAATCGTTTCCTTTAATATTAATCAGCTTAACGCCCTGGGTTGCCCTTCCCATAATTCGAAGATCTTCCACCGCCATTCGGATAGTCAGTCCGGATTTATTGATGATCATCAAATCATCTGCATCCGTAACATTGTTTATGGAGACAAGTTTACCGGTTTTCTCAGTGATGTTCAGTGTTTTGACACCTTTACCACCGCGATTTGTCACTCGGTATTCTTCAAGATTAGAGCGTTTACCGTAACCGTTTTCGGCCACGACCAGAATTTCGCTCTCCATATCATTTACAGAAACCATTCCAATTACTTCATCCTCTTCGGAAGCCAGTGTGATTCCGCGTACACCAGAAGCTGTACGTCCCATTGGACGCGTTTTGCTTTCTTCAAAGCGAACAAGTTTCCCCGATCTGACAGCGATTAATATCTGGCTGGATCCATTGGTAAGCTTGGCTTCCAGTAACTCGTCATCTTCGCGGATTGTTATAGCGGCAACGCCGTTTACACGCGGACGCGAATATTGCTCGAGTGAAGTTTTCTTAACCTGACCTTTTTTGGTCACCATGATTACATTATGCGAATTGATGTAATCAGTGTTTTTAAGATCCTGGGTGCAAATGAACGCCTTGACTTTATCATCGCTTTCGATGTTGATAAGATTTTGGATCGCACGCCCTTTGCTGGTTTTGGATCCTTCCGGAATTTCATATACGCGCATCCAGAAACATTTTCCTTTTTGCGTAAAGAACATCATATACTGGTGGTTGGTCGCAACATACATATGCTCAAGGAAATCCATGTCGCGCGTGCCGGCACTTTTTTGGCCCACCCCGCCCCTGTTCTGTGTTTTATATTCTGAAAGTGGTGTCCGTTTGATATATCCGGCATGAGAAATGGTGATTACGACATTTTCATCGGCGATCAAATCTTCGATACTTACGTCACCGCCTGCATATTCAATGATGGAACGACGTTCATCACCATATTTGTCGCCTATTTCCCTGAGTTCATCCTTTATTAACTCCATTCGAAGTTCCTTGCTTTCCAGCAAATCCTTTAACCTTTGGATCAGTTTCATGATTTCCTCATATTCGCCGCGCAATTTATCCTGTTCCAGTCCGGTAAGCTGACGTAGTCGCATTTCGACGATTGCCCGTGCCTGAATTTCTGACAACGAAAAACGTTCAATTAATTTTGACCTTGCCTCATCGCCATCTTTTGAGCTTCTGATGAGCGCAATCACTTCGTCTATGTTATCGGATGCGATGATCAATCCCTCGAGAATGTGCGCCCGTTCTTCAGCTTTACGAAGATCGAATTGGGTTCGGCGAACTACTACCTCATGACGGTGTTCCACAAAATAATGAATCATGTCTTTCAGATTCAACATTTGAGGCCGCCCTTTTACCAAGGCAATGTTATTCACACTGAATGAGGACTGTAACTGTGTGAACTTATACAATGTATTCAATACGACATTTGGAACTGCGTCGCGCTTTAGTATATAAACGATGCGCATCCCGTTTCTATCCGATTCGTCCCGGATATTGGCAATGCCATCTATCTTTTTGTCGTTGACAAGGTCGGCCGTCTTCTTGATCATATCGGCCTTGTTGACCTGATAAGGAATTTCGGTAACAATGATGGATTCGCGCCCGTCCACTTCTTCAAACATGACTTTGGCACGCATCACGATGCGGCCGCGACCTGTTTTGAACGCTTCGCGAACTCCGTCATAGCCGTAAATTACGCCGCCGGTCGGAAAATCAGGTGCTTTGATGTGGTTCATCAGTTCATCGATTTCAATATCTTCGTTATCGATGTATGCCAACGTTCCTGCAACGACTTCAGTAAGGTTATGCGGTGGCATATTGGTCGCCATACCTACGGCAATACCCGAGGCTCCGTTTATCAAAAGGTTTGGAACCTTGGTCGGCATCACCTTCGGCTCGTATAAAGTGTCATCAAAATTTAATTGAAAATCTACAGTTTCCTTGTCGATATCGGCCATGATTTCTTCCGATATCTTACGCATACGCGCCTCTGTATATCGCATTGCTGCCGGACTGTCACCATCTACCGAACCAAAGTTACCTTGTCCGTCAACCAATAAATAGCGTAAACTCCACTCCTGTGCCATACGAACCATGGCGTCATAAACTGATGTATCGCCGTGTGGGTGGTACTTACCAAGTACTTCTCCGACGATTCTCGCCGATTTCTTATGGGCTCGGTTAGATAATACCCCTAATTCATACATTCCGTAAAGCACTCTTCGGTGTACCGGTTTTAATCCGTCCCTAACATCTGGAAGCGCCCGTGATACGATAACCGACATCGAGTAGTCGATATAGGCTGTTTTCATTTCATCTTCGATGTTAATCGGGATTAACTTTTCTCCGTCAGACATATTGCAGTTTTATTAAATTAATTGCTTAAAAAAATCCTGCTAATATAACCTTTCTCGGCTATTTTTCGTATATATAACGATTAGAAAATCCATCGATTTATTAACAAATTCAGACCGTGTATTGGTTAATAAATTAGATTATTTTTAACGCAGATGCTTATATATTTTTTGTCACTTAGCAGACACGGGCTTGTAGCGGGAATGGTTTTTGCAAAAGCGGAGGCCGATAATCAAATTTACACCTACAATTAATAATATGGATGATAATTTTTCACCAAGAGTAAAAGATGTTATTACTTATAGCAAGGAGGAGGCGCTTCGCTTAGGCCATGATTTTATAGGTACTGAACATCTAATGCTGGGCATTCTTCGGGATGGCAATGGGAAAGCAATCAATATTCTAAACAGCCTTTCGGTCGATTTGGAACACTTACGACGCAAAGTCGAGATCCTAAGCCCCGCAAACCCTGCCGTTGACGTAAGCAACGAGAAAAAAAACCTGCACCTCACCCGTCAGGCGGAACGTGCTTTGAAAACCACTTTTTTAGAAGCCAAGGTATTTCAGAGTTCTTCCATTAGTACCGCACATTTGCTATTATGCATATTGCGCAATGAAAACGATCCGACCACAAAATTGCTAAACAAGCTGAAAATTGACTACGATACAGCTAAAGAACAATATCTGAACATGACGCCAAACGAAGATGAATTCATGGACAATTTGCCACGTAACGAATCCTATAATGACGATTCAGGACAAGATGACAGTCTGAAAGAAGGCAGTTTCTCCAATCCGGCAAATAAGTCGAACAAGAAATCAAAAACTCCGGTTCTTGATAATTTTGGAAGAGATTTAACAGAAATGGCCGAGGACGGAAAACTCGACCCGGTCGTGGGCCGGGAAAAAGAAATCGAACGGGTTTCGCAAATCTTAAGCCGACGCAAGAAAAACAATCCGCTGCTAATTGGTGAACCGGGTGTTGGAAAATCGGCTATAGCCGAAGGCCTTGCCTTGCGTATAATCCAAAAGAAAGTGTCGCGGATCCTATTCAATAAGCGCGTTGTAACCCTGGATCTTGCCAGCCTGGTGGCGGGAACCAAATACCGCGGCCAATTTGAAGAACGAATGAAGGCCGTAATGAACGAACTTGAGAAGAATGATGACATCATTTTGTTCATTGATGAAATCCATACCATTGTAGGTGCCGGAGGTGCCACGGGTTCGCTCGACGCATCAAATATGTTCAAACCTGCGTTGGCTCGCGGTGAGATTCAATGCATTGGCGCCACGACTCTTGATGAATACCGTCAATATATTGAGAAAGACGGTGCTTTGGAACGCCGATTTCAGAAAGTGATTGTGGAGCCGACATCGGTCGAAGAAACGATCACTATACTCAATAACATAAAAAACAAGTACGAAGACCATCACAATGTCACATATACCGATGAGGCAATTGAAGCCTGTGTGAAGCTTACCAACCGATACATGTCGGAGCGATTCCTTCCCGACAAAGCCATCGATGCCTTGGACGAAGCCGGATCACGCGTTCACATTACTAATATCGATGTGCCCAAACAAGTTTTGGATCTTGAACGTCAACTGGAAGAAGTTCGCGAGAACAAAAATAATGTTGTCAAAAAACAGAAATACGAAGAGGCGGCAAAACTCAGGGATGATGAAAAACGTCTCGAAAAAGAGCTGGCCGTCGCTCAGGAACAGTGGGAAGAAGAATCGAAAAGCAACCGGATTCAGGTTACTGAAGATAACGTCGCCGATGTGGTGTCGATGATGACAGGTATTCCGGTAAATCGTATTGCGCAAACTGAAAGCAATAAGCTAGCTAAACTACCCGAACTCATTACAAATAAGGTAATTGGCCAGTCAGATGCTATCATGAAAATATCGCGTTCCATCCAGCGCAACCGTGCCGGATTGAAAGATCCAAACCGACCGATTGGATCGTTCATTTTCCTGGGACAAACAGGTGTCGGGAAAACACAACTGGCAAAAGTCCTGGCAAAAGAGTTATTTGATTCCGAAGATGCGTTGGTACGTATCGATATGAGTGAATATATGGAAAAGTTTGCCATATCGCGATTGGTGGGCGCACCTCCGGGATATGTCGGCTATGAGGAAGGCGGACAACTTACCGAAAAAGTAAGGAGAAAACCGTATTGTGTGGTCCTTTTGGACGAGATCGAAAAAGCGCATCCGGATGTTTTCAACATGATGCTACAGGTCTTGGATGATGGATATCTAACGGATAGTCTTGGCCGTAAAATCGACTTTAGGAATACGATCATCATTATGACTTCCAATATCGGTGCACGCCAACTCAAAGATTTCGGTCAAGGTGTCGGTTTCGGAACGGCTGCGAGAATTTCGCAGTCAGATGAAAATTCGCGAAGTATTATCGAAAATGCATTGAAGAAAGCGTTTGCACCTGAGTTTCTAAACAGGATAGACGATGTGATTGTGTTTAACGCACTTGAGAAAGAACACATCGATCTAATCATCGAAATCGAACTTAAAAAGCTCCTGGTACGAATTTCCGAGCTTGGTTATACTTTGAAGTTGTCTGATGAAGCTAAATCTTTTATAGCTGAAAAAGGCTTTGATAAGCAGTTTGGTGCACGACCGCTTAAACGTGCTATCCAAAAATACGTGGAGGATGCTTTGGCAGAAGAGATCATCACTTCGAAAATTGGTGTTGGGGACGAGATCTTTATGGACATTAAAGAAGGATCGGAAGAACTCACTGTAACCATTCAAAAAGCTGAAGAACCGGCAAAATAATTTCCGATTCAACTAATAATCAACCCGTCATAAACATGGCGGGTTTTTTTCATTCATTGACTAAAACTTAACAAACTTATATATACTTTTGAACCTGTTAAAAACCAATTATGGAAAAAGTAATCGTCGGAAGTGAAGAATGGTGCTCATTCCCTACTTTGGGAATTCCAACAATCAAAGCGCGGGTAGATTCGGGTGCGAAAACCTCGGCACTGCATGCGATTAATATTGCACCCTTCATCAAAGATGGTGAGAACTGGGTCAAATTTGATATCAACCCGATACAGAAAAATCTAAAAACAATCATCCACTGCGAGGCCAAGCTCGTTGGAAAACGTGTTGTCAAGAGCTCCAGCGGTTTTCGTGAACAACGATATGTTATTGGTGTCGATCTTGAAATCGGCGGACAAACATGGCCAGTCGAAATTACGCTGACCAATCGCGATTCGATGGGCTTCCGGATGTTATTGGGACGAGAAGCTATGAGCGGACGTTGCCTTGTCGATCCGGAGCAAAAATACCTGTTAGGACAGCCTTCGTCGGACAACCTGAAAGAACTCTACAAAACTGCCGACAAAGCCAAATCCGGTTTACGGATCGGAGTTCTTGCGAGCAATCCCGAACTCTACAGCAACAAGCGAATCATGGAAGCCGGCGAAATGCGAGGCCACGAGATGTTCTTTTTGAACATCCGCGATTGCTACATGAAACTCGACGCAACCAAACCGGAGATTCATTATCGCGGAGGGAAAATTCTCGACGATCTCGATGCTGTCATTCCGCGGATTCGCCCAAGCATTACCTTCTATGGTTGTGCGCTCACACGTCAGTTTGAAGCATTGAAAGTATTCGCTTTGAATTCAGCCGCCGCAATTACCCAGTCCCGCGACAAGCTGTTCAGTTTGCAGTTGTTATTAAACCATGGCGTGGATATTCCCACTACCGGATTCGCAAACTCCCCGTTGGATACCAATGATCTTATTAAAATGGTAGGCGGACCGCCATTGATTGTGAAGTTATTGGAAGGTACGCAAGGTAAAGGCGTGGTATTGGCCGAGACCAAGAAAGCAGCCGAATCGGTTATTAATGCATTCAAGAGTTTAAATGCCAATATCCTGGTGCAGGAATTCATCAAAGAAGCCAACGGCAAAGATATCCGTTGTTTTGTGATTGACGGAAAAGTGGTGGCCGCTATTCAAAGAGAGGCACTTCCGGGCGAATTCCGGGCAAACATACATCTGGGAGGCACGGCATCTGTGATAAAAGTAACCGCAGAAGAAAAAAGAATCGCCATCAAAGCCGCCAAAGCGATGGATCTGAAAGTGGCCGGCGTCGACATCATCCGATCATCTAAAGGTCCGCTTCTACTGGAAGTCAACTCCTCGCCCGGACTTGAAGGCATTGAAGGAGCTACAAACAAAGATATTGCAGGAGAGATGATCGCCGCAATTGAAAAGAACTTTAAGTCGCGCTAACCGGTATTATTTATTCTTGTTATTGACCAGTAACTTTCGAATGATCGCATTCGACCGCGCATCGGTGTCGGTCTCATCGCCGGTAACCAAAATTCCTTTGATTCCGTTGTGCGATTCGATCCCGTATACAGTGGCCTCATCGCCGGGGTCGCTCTCACCTTCGTACCGATATATTTCGGTGATATGAAACTCATCATCAGCATATTCGATATCATTGCAGATGATACAATTTCCCTTCAGATTAAAGTCGGTCGTAAATCCTTTCGCACGCAATTGCCGAATGGCTTCGGTGACGGTTTCGTAGTGATAATTTGCTCCTTCCATTTCCTATATTTTAATTTATTCCAATAGTTCGGTTTCGATCTGGAAACTTTGAAGAAACCCGATCGTTTTTTTTATATCATAATGTAAAATTCGGTCTTCTTTTACCGTGGTTACTTCTTGGCGATAGGATTTTAAAAACATCTCAATGAAATCGGATGATTTTGCCGGGCGACGGTACTCGATTGCCTGTGCCGCGTTGAGTAGTTCGATTGCAAGAATGCGCTCGAGGTTATCCATTATCCGCAATGCTTTGGTCGCCGAATTCGCACCCATGCTCACATGATCTTCCTGACCGTTAGACGATACAATACTGTCGGTGCTGGCCGGATTGGCTAATTGCTTGTTCTGACTGACAATACTTGCGGCAGTATACTGCGGAATCATAAATCCGGAATTCAAGCCGGGATTGTCGATCAAAAAAGCCGGTAAACCGCGCAATCCCGAAATTAACTGAAAAGTGCGACGTTCTGAGATACTGCCGAGTTCGGCTAAAGCGATTGCCAGAAAATCCAAAGCGAGTGCCAGCGGCTGGCCGTGGAAATTTCCGCCTGAAATTATCTTATCACTTTCGATAAAAATATTCGGGTTATCAGTAACCGAATTCACCTCGATCTTCATCACTTTTTTGACGTAGTCGATCGCATCCTTCGACGCGCCATGAACCTGGGGAATACATCGGAACGAATAAGGATCCTGTACATGTTTTTTAGGTTGAACTATAATCTCACTATCGCTTAAAAATTCAGTAATTCGTGAAGCAGTGACTATCTGACCTTTATGAGGCCTTACATAATGTATCAGTTCGTCAAAAGGTTCTTTGCGACCATCAAATCCTTCGAGCGAAATCGCAGCGATCAAATCGGCTAAATAGGAATATTTAGATGCTTTTAATAGCAGATGAACTCCGTAAGCCGACATGAATTGGGTGCCATTCAGCAACGCAAGCCCTTCTTTGGATTGTAACGTGATTGGTGCTAAATTGAATCGTGACAGTACTGATTGGGAACTATGTCTTTCACCTTCGAAATAAACTTCGCCCTCGCCTATCAGCGGCAAGGACAAATGCGCAAGCGGTGCCAAATCGCCCGAAGCCCCTAGCGAACCTTGCTCATATATAACAGGAAGAATGTCGTGGTTATACATAAAAACCAGCCGTTCGACTGTTGCCAGTTGTACGCCGGAATAACCATATCCAAGCGACTGGATTTTGAGAAGTAATATTAATTTGACTATTTCGGCCGGAACTTCGTCACCGGTTCCGCAGGCATGTGATTTTACCAGGTTTTCCTGCAACTTTGACAGGTTGTCATTTGAAATTTTGATATTATAAAGCGAACCAAAACCAGTATTGATACCGTAAATAGGCTCGTCATGTGTTTCCATCTTCCGATCGAGGTAATCCCGGCACTTCTGAATGTTGATCTTTGCTTCCTCTGAAAGTTCAAGTGGTTTTTGATGTGAGATAATGTCGCTGATTTTCTCTAGTGTCAGCACCTCAGTACTTATATAATGCGTGTTGTCCATGTGTGATTTGTTGGTAGCCCAAAATTCCGCAAATACGGAGTAATAAGCAAACTTTCGCCGTGTTATTATCGGCCCGAATTGACAGCGGCTTACTTTTGGGCCAGCGAACGAAAGGCCCGCCCAAGGTATTTAATGATGTCGGATGCGACGAAGGCTTCGCGACTTGTTTCCGCAACAGCGATATCGGCCGACAAACCGTGAAGATAAACCGCAATCAGGGTTGCATCGAGCGAAGAATATTGTTGCGCCAGCAAACCGGCGATGATCCCTGTAAGCACATCGCCACTGCCGGCAGTTGCCAAGGCAGAATTGCCAGTCGTATTTCGGTAAATGGCATGTTTGTCAATGATATAGGTAGGTGATCCTTTTACAACCACGATTACATTATGCTGAATTGAAAAAGCGGAAGCGATTGCCAACTTCTCTGCTTCATTTTGGAATGAGCCCACCAGGCGCTCAAGTTCTTTGGCATGAGGCGTTACGATCGAATTTTCTGGAATTGATATTTCCGACGGCGACATGGCGATGATATTCAGCGCATCTGCGTCGAGTACCAGAGGCTTGTTGATTTGTTTTAAAAATTCCAGCAGTGCTTTTTGAGTCGGACTATTTGTTCCGATGCCAGGCCCGATTGCAATTGATTGGTAATTTATCGCCGGATTGATACTTGTTATGATTTCTGCATCGTCATCTGTAATTATCATAACTTCAGGAATGGAGGTTTGCATGATGTCGTAACCGCACTTGGGAAGGTAGGCAGTTACCAGTCCGCAGCCGGCATGCATTGCTGCCTTTGCCGATAATACCGCTGCGCCTATTTTGCCATAGCTTCCCGCCACGATCAGCGCATGGCCAAGAGTTCCTTTGTGCGCATCATCGGGACGCGGCTTAAAGCGTTTTGCGATTTGATTACGATCGATAAGAATTCGATTTTCCATTCTATAAAAATACGGCTTTTGATTGGCATGCAGAATAGACAATAGTGTCAATGATAACTCAAGTGCCTAGCCCCGATTGCGGCGATATCCTTTTTTGCCGGATGTAAATACGCCAGATGGCACACGTATGAGCAAAAAAGATAAAGCCAAAAGCGGGATTCATGCTCCAAAAACAGCAATTGAATAAAGAAATTTACTCCTTAAAAAACCCACATTATTACTTCAAACACCTCAAAAATCGGTTTATTTTAAATAAATTAGCGGCATTAAAATCAACACTTACCAAGCATGAAAAATACCGCCCTTAGCCACATTCACGAACAACTTGGCGCCAAGATGCTGCCGTTTGCAGGTTACAATATGCCAATCACTTATGAAGGCGTCAACGCCGAACATGAAACCGTGCGCAATGCTGTGGGCGTGTTCGATGTTTCGCACATGGGTGAATTTCTTGTGAGCGGTCCGAATGCGCTTGATTTGATTCAGAAATTATGTTCGAATGACGCATCGGTGCTGACTGTTGGTAAAGCGCAATATTCTTGTTTGACCAACGAAAATGGCGGAATCGTTGATGATTTGATCATCTATAAAATCAAGGAAGAGCAATATTTACTTGTTGTGAATGCGTCAAATATCGAAAAGGACTGGAACTGGATTTCGCAGCGCAACGATGTTGGAGCCGAATTGAAGAATATATCAGAAGATTATTCTTTGCTGGCGATCCAAGGTCCGAAAGCTGTCGAGGCGATGCAATCATTGTCGTCGATTGACTTATCTGCCATAAAATATTATCACTTTGAGGTGGCCGATTTTGCCGGGATTGAACATGTAATCATTTCTGCGACGGGTTATACCGGATCTGGCGGATTTGAGATTTATTGTAAAAATTCGGAAGTCGAGCAAATTTGGACTAAGGTTTTTGAAGCCGGCGCTTCCTACGGTATTAAACCCATTGGACTTGCCGCGCGGGATACTTTGCGCCTCGAAATGGGCTTCTCACTATACGGAAACGATATCGACGATACAACATCGCCTCTTGAATCAGGTTTGGGATGGATCACTAAATTCACAAAGGAATTTACTGCGTCGGATTTGTTGAAAAAACAAAAAGAAGAAGGAATTAAACGCAAGCTTGTTGCATTTGAACTAACCGAGCGCGGGGTTCCACGGCAAGGATACGAAATTGTAGACGGAAACGGAAATATTATAGGAAACGTCACTTCGGGCACAATGTCACCCTCGATGAACAAAGGAATCGGACTTGGTTATGTTACGATCGAGAACAGTGCTTTAGATAGCGAAATTTTCATTCGTATCCGCAAGAATGATGTTGCTGCTAAAATTGTCAAATTACCATTTTATAAAAAATAAATAATAATATAGCTTTTATGGGAAGAGCGTTCGAATTTAGAAAAGGAAGAAAAATGAAG